>NZ_LKDX01000027.1:0-61187 GCF_001401795.1 Pseudoalteromonas sp. P1-26
CAACTCGCAACTCGCAACTCGCAACTCGCAACTCGCAACTCGCAACTCGCAACTCGCAACTCGCAACTCGCAACTCGCAACTCGCAACTACTTACTATGTTTATCAAACCACCATTGAATATAGGCTACTTTGGTCATCAGGTTTGATGGGCGCGCGGTAATACCATGTGAGGCATTAGGAATACGCACCATCGCTGTATCAACACCTTGTAGCTTTAACGCTTGGTAAAACTGCTCGGTTTCAGAAATCGGCGTACGATAGTCTGATTCACCGGTTAACAGCATAGTTGGTGTTTTTACATTGCCCACATAGCTAATAGGTGAGCGCTTCATATAATGTTCAATATTGTCCCATGGTTTACCTGGGAACCAATAGTCAGCAAAGAAAGGGTAGAAGTCAGCAGTTAGTACAAAGCTGATCCAATTGATAACAGGTTTAGCAACAACAGCTGCTGCAAAGCGGTCTGTATGACCCACAATCCATGCAGTTAAAACACCACCACCTGAACCGCCGGTAACAAACAGCTTACTCTCGTCAATAAAGCCCTTATTGATGGCAGCATCAACACCTGTCATTAAGTCATCAAAGTCATTACTTGGGTAGTTATGATGAATTGTTTGCGCAAATTCTTTGCCGTATGAGTCACTGCCGCGCGGGTTCATATAAAGCACAACATTACCTTTGGCTGCGTATAATTGTACTTCAGGGCTAAAGTGAGGGCCGTAGTTTGCAACAGGACCGCCGTGGATCTCTAAAACAAGTGGGTACTTTTTGTTTTTATCAAAGCCCGGTGGGTAAGCAATCCAACCTTGAATAGCCAAGCCATCGTGGCTTGATTTAACCCAAATTTCTTCAACCTTAGCCAGCTCTTTGTCGCCCAGTGCATCTTCGTTTAATTGTGTTAAACGCGCGGTTTTACCACGCTTAATTAATGCTACATCAGCTGGACGCTGGGTATCTGCAAGTGTGAATGCAACTTCACCATCTTCGCTCACATCAAAGTCACCACCTGAATATGGGCGACCAAAGGCGACGCTCCCAATCTCTGAGGTAATTACCTTATGTTTACCACTACGCGGCTGGTAAGCTAGGTGTGTTTTGCCTTCGCTATCGTAGCTAAAATAAAGACCTCTGCCGCTATCATCCCATTTTATATCTTCGACACTACGGTCTAAATCAGCAGTGAGTACTGAGGTTTTTCCTGATTTCAAATCAAGTAAATAAATGTCGCTGTTTTCATAGTTAGTCTTTTTGTCGTCATAGCCTGTGTATGCCAGATAACGACCATTTGGCGAGACTTTTGGGCGTGAATCTGGGCCTTTACGGTCTGTTATTTGGGTAATTGAACGATCCGCTAAGCTAAGTTTATAGATTTCAGATTCAGTTGGGTGTAATTCATTATCTTCATAACGATTAGCCGAAAAATAAAACGCATCGCCTTTTTCGTTAAAGCTAATAGCACCACCATGATCAAAATCACCAGCGCTCAATTGACGTGCATTGCCGCCCGTTGCACTGATGATAAAAAAGTGACGATAACCTTTTTCAGAGTAGCCACCGCCATCGGCACGGTAAAAGGTATCGTCAATATATTTAGCTGGCTCTGCCCACTTAGCGCCTTCAGGCTTACCCGGTAAAGATACTGGGCTTGCTGATTTTGCTGGCACAAACTGGCTAAACACCAATTGTTTACCATCTGGCGTCCAAGTTAATCCGCCAGGGCTTTGCGTTAGGTTACTAATTTTTGCTACGTTACCGGTTTTTAACCATTTTACATAGATTTGGCTGCTACCATCTCGGGTAGAAATAAACGCTAAACGAGTTTCATCTGGTGACAATACCGGAGAGTAATCCATATGCACGCCAGACGTTAGCGGTAGCATGGTTTTACCATCTGGGTTTACTGACCAAATATTACTGACTTTACGGTCGCTTTTGATATCCATGCGATTACGCACAAAGTAAATTGTATCGCCATTTTTTGTCATTTCTATTTGGTTGGCGTATTCAAGATCAAAAACATTTTCAAGTTGAAAGGTATTGCTAGCTCCTGCATGGCTGTAAAAGCTGGCTGCTGCAAGCAGTGCTAAAGACGTTTTAAACTTCATTTTATTTCCTTGTTAGTGAGCAGAAATTAGGGCGTGTTAACCTGTTATAAAGTAACAACCATCAGAAATATAGTCCATTGCGATGAATGGAGAAATCAATAGACAGATGGTCATTTCCCTTTTATTTTGAGTACAGACACTTTTAAACGTAAGGAGCACACAATGATAGGTTACACCATGTTAGGCACTAACAACCTAGCTAAAGCAGTAAAGTATTACGATGAATTGTTCGCCACTCTAAACGCCGAGCGCTTTTTAGAAACTGACCGCTTTGTGGCATGGAGCACTGGTCAAGATAAGCCCGGTTTTGCGGTTACCAAACCTTATAACGATGAAAAAGCCACAGTAGGTAACGGCACTATGATTGCTCTGGCAGTCGAAACCCCAGCCCAAGTAGATGCCTTTTATAAGAAGGCCATAGAATTAGGTGGCACAGACGAAGGCGCCCCCGGCCCACGCGAAATGCCCGGCTTTTATGCGGGATACTTTAGAGACTTAGATGGTAACAAACTTAATGTGTTTTGTTTTACGCATGGGTAAAGAAAGTTAGCAAGGGGAAAGTTAGAAAGAGTAAAGTTTACAGGCGCTAGGCTCTAGGTAACAGGGCCTAGCTTATGTAGCTTTATGCCGCGTAACTCTTAACTTTACTTTGGCTCTATGCTTACATGGCGTGCCAGTAACATCGTGTAATATCTGGCAACTTCTATTCTACATTCAGTAAGCAAAGTCCTTTATTCGATATTTTAAACTCGATACCTGAAGAGCTGGGGCCGTATATAATGGGCTAGAAACAAATAGCAGAGGACTGGGATATATATCATGTGTTTATTAACAAAGAGGTGGGTTGATGTATAAGCAGAGTGATATCAAATCATTAAGTTGGCAAGAGCATGTTATTCAGAGAAGCAATTTGTATTTTGGTACTAATGGACCTTGTCCAAAAGTTATTTCTGCAAATATAGCTGAGGGTGCATTAATTTTAGGGGCTGAATCAGTTGAAATAAAGAAAGTTGCTAAGTTTTGGTGCATTTGTGCAAATTTTGATTGGCTAAACGCTAAAAATGAAAATGGTGTTTATGGGGCTAAGATATTTAATCAATTTTGCCCATTCCAGGAGGCTGGTTCAAATTCTATTCGTTTTGAATGTATGGCATTTTTATTTTCTAAAACACTGATCCTTTTAAGTAAAAATGATGTAACGTTAATTAAAGGGACTGAGGATGATTTAGAACTTTTTACTAATACTTTAAGTCAGCTAAAATATAACGAAGTAGTCATTGCTTTTGAGTTTTCACCTGAATAGAGAAACATCAAAAAAATCGACTGTTAATTGTGAATCTGTTTCAAGCACTAACTAGAACAATAGATCTCATGGTAAGCAAAGCGAACTTTTTAGAAAACGCGCTAAAGCACGACCTACAAGTCGCAAAAAGTCGCGCGAAATAAATTTCACGCCTACAAGAAAATCGTGGGGTTATCGTAAGTAGAGATGGGGGAGCTGTTGTTAGGCGCTAAAGCACCCCCTTCCTCACATCTCGGCCCTCGCGCCTTAAAAACACTCACCACTCCAAAGTTGTATTTATTTTAGGAAATAGTTGTCTTTTTCACTATTTATTGGTGGAAATATCAACTATGCTTTTGCGTGAATACTTTATTGTATTGATTTATATGAGGTTATATTGTTGGTTCGATAATTGCTCCAGTCTTTTTACCAACACTTTTAAAGGAAATAAAAATGAAAAATACGCTAACCCTTACCCTTCTTGCTGTACTGCTTTTGGTTCTGTATTCACAGTTTACAGAATTAGCCTATAAATTTGGTTTTGCTGAGCTCAAACTAAATGCGGTTTTGGAAAACAGTGAACATATGAAAGTAAAGTGTGATGCATACTCACTAGGCTTTTTTGATGAAATAAAACTTCAAAATAAATTTCAAAAATGCATCAATGATTATGAAGCTGAAGGCTACGAAATCGTGAGCAGAACAGACCAATAATCGTTTTGAGTAAGCGCCATGCTCGCATGGCGCGCCGCTGCATCGCACAACTGCCAGCGCTTCGCGCGAAATAAATTTCACGCCTACAAGAAAAGCGTAGGGTAATCTTAAGCTGTGATTAGGAAGCTGTTGTTCGGCGCTAAAGCACCTCCTACCTCGCATCTCGCACCTCGTCCCTCGCATCTCGACTTTTAATCTGATGGCTGACGGTTGAAAGCTGACAGCTAGTTCCCCTACCAACTTCCGCTTATTTTCATTACACTGCTCCAATACAAAAATAATTATAAAAATTGAGAATGATCATGACGTCGAAACTTTTTAAACCTCTTGCTTGTGTATTTGCACTGAGTCTTGTGGGTTGTGGTGGAGGTGAGGTGTTTACTGCCCCTGCTAGTAGCGAATTTGCCCATGGCAATGAGCTACTAAGTGCTACGGCGCTAACCGAGGATGCGAGTCACGCGTTAGTGGCAACCCAATCTGAGGTGTGCGTTTGGGATAATCAGTTAAAAGCGCGTCTATACGATTGTATAACAGGGCAGGGCGCTGAACATGTTGAGCTTGCAGGCTTTAGCGCTAACAAATCTCGTTTTTTCATTTCAAATCGATTATCGGTGACTTTATACGATACTCGCACTGGGCGTAGTATTGGTACTTGGCTTACCGGGCAAGAAATCGCCAGAGACATCGCTATTTCAGCCGTAGGCGATACGTTGGTTATCGCTTATCGTAGTGGCAAGGCTGAGGTAATAAATACCCGCACAGGCGATACTAAGCGTTTTGATATTCATCGTTTAGATATCAATAGCGTGGCGTTATCGGCTGATGGGCAGTGGGCGTTTACCGGCTCAAGCGACAAGTACGTTAAGCTTTGGTCAACAAGTGATGGTAGCACTCGCTTTGAAGAGCGTTTAGCGACCAGAGTGAATCACGTTACTTTAAATAAAACAGCAAGCTTGGGCTTTGCAATTGACTCGGTTGATGATCGTGTATTTTTTGATTTAGCTAATAAAAAAGAGCTATCAGAAGTGGCCTCATACTCTAACTTTATTGAATTCACTGCATCGCAATTTATTAATCAAGATAAATGGCTATTAACGGGCTCACCAAAAATGAAGATGCGTTTATATCGCGTTGCAGATGGTGAATTAATCGCAGAATACGAAGCTAAACAACAGCGCCAGCGAACGTCGGTACTGAGTGTGGCTTACGATGGTAAGCAACTATATTCAGAAACCAGTGATGGCCTATTGCAAGTTTGGCCATTTGATAAAATAAGCACTAAATAACATTAAAAACAAAAACGCCTACTTTAAGTAGGCGTTTGTTTTAAACTGCAATTAAATTAGTAATCAAACTTATGCTTGGTAAACAAGCTTTGCACTTGTTGCCAAACTGCACCAGGCTTACCATCGCCAACTAACTTGCCATTTACTTTTACAACTGGGCCAACTTCTTTAGTGGCGCTGGTGATCCATACTTCGTCGGCATCAAGTAATTCTTCTTTACTAATAATGCGCTCTTGCACGTTAAAGTCACTGTAACTGTGAAGAATATTGAGGATTAACCAGCGGGTGATCCCCGGTAAAATTTGGTTATCAAGTGGTGGCGTGCTGATCACACCATCTTTAACAATAAACACATTACTTGAACTGGCTTCGGTAATTTCTTCTAAGCGGTTAAATAAAATGGTTTCTTTGTTACCCGCTGCTGCACCGTGCTGGTAATGGATAACGTTGCCAAGCAGTGCCGTTGATTTAATATGGCAACGTTGCCAGCGACGGTCTTGTTCAAGCGATACAGTGTAAGTCGTTGCGCTATCTATGTCGCTTTTTGGCTCTGCTGGAATTTCAAACGCAAACGCAAATACGGTCGGGGTAATATTAGTTGGGTAACCGTGGGCACGTTTAGTATCAGCACCGCGGCTCACGTGTAAATATATCCCTAGGTTATCACCTTGGTTTTTCTCGCATAAATCATTACAGATTTTACGCCACGTATCGGCACTGTAATCGAGCTTAATTTCAAGCTCGTTTAAACCGTTATTCATACGTTCAATATGTGCGCCAAAGCCAAGCATTTTGCCTTGGTATGATGGGATCACTTCGTAGATGCCATCGCCAAATAAGAAGCCGCGATCCATTGGTGAAATCTTTGCTTCATCAGCGCCAAGGTATTCACCGTTTAGGTATACCGTGCCCATTGTTAAACCTCATTCTCTGTCGTAAAGCCGCCAAGTTGGCGAAGCCGAGTTATTAATTGTTGACCATGCATTGCATGCAGGCCGTCTTCGGTGAGCTCATTTTTATGGGTGACGCCATCGACACTACCGCGCTCACTTAGGTAATGCAAAATATTGAGTGGCTCAATATCAGCCAGCAAATCGGTGTTATGCCAGCGACTTAAAAAGGCAATGAGTCCGTATGCTGCCCAGTTAGATACATCGGCAAGTAACAGCTCATCGCAAGGAGTTAAACAAGGAGTGATGTTTAGCGCTTGCATATGCTTTGCAAGGTTACCCATGCCTATTTCGTTACCGCCATCACCAATCGCTATGGTAGGGCAAGGTGCTTCTGTTACAAAAAAATCAAAGCAGCCGCAATGCTCCGAAATATCAATACCGCGCATATTATAATAACGCTGATGCTCGTTAAGCCCCGGGCGTTCTATTGATAAAACACAATCAGGTTTTAGCTGCTCAAGGGCTTTAATACTAAAAGTGTGTGCATTATCAATGCTATTAATTGGCAGCTCAAAACAGTTAAAGTCATTTTTCAAGGCACTGTAAAGGGGGTTGCCAGTAACCAAAATGGGCTGTTTATCAAGCTTTTCGAGTACTTTGTATAGTGCAATTGCACCAACAGGACCATCGGTTTCGAAAGTATTGTTAACCGCAAAGCCCGTACCTATCAACACAGTACCTTGTGCTTGATGAAGGTGTTTTGCTGCGCGTAAATACGTACCCGTAAGTTGTTTTGCGTATAAATGCTGCATTCCACGCGGGTTTTGTTCAACCATCATGGTTTCAATTTGTTGGCTGAGCGCAGCGTCGCTTAGGCTTGCTGACATAGTGCTTTGATCTCTTGAATGAGCGCAATACCCGCTTCATTATCGCCATGTACACATAGGCTATCGGCATTAAGTGCCAGCTGCTCACCACTTCGTGTAGTGACTGTGCCATGTGCAACTAACTGTTTAACTTGCGCCATTAGTGCCGCTTTGTCGTGTACGCTGCCCGCTAAAGAACGTGCAACAAGCTTACCTTCGTCTGTGTATTGACGGTCGGCAAACGCTTCTAAAATGAGTTCTAGTTGAAGCTCGTTTGCTTGTACTTTGTGTTTGGCTGCTTGGTTGGTCGCTAAAATCATTAATTTTAATGGCTTTGCATAACTTGCCACTGCGCGCATAACGATATTCATCGTTTGCTCGTCACTCATCATATCGTTATACAATGCACCATGCGGCTTAACGTATTCGAGCGTTAAACCATGTACTGCAGCCATACCATCAATTGCAGCAATTTGATAATGCAGGCAATTGGTCAGCTCTTTTTCGCTCATAGCCATTGAACGGCGACCAAAGCCTTGCTTATCTGGGTAACTTGGATGTGCGCCAATCATTACTTTGTGCTGCTTGGCGAGGGCTAGGGTGTTTGCCATCACATCGGCATCGCCAGCATGAAAGCCACAAGCAATATTTGCCATATCAATATGTGGCATAACTTGCTCGTCTAAGCCCATTTTCCACATGCCAAAGCTTTCGCCAAGGTCGCAGTTTAGTTTCATCGTCATTTATAACGCTGCCATTTTACTATTTGGAATATCGGTGATCAGCATGTGCCCCGGGCTATGCGTGATACAAAAATCAGGAGCCGCGTTGGCAATCGCAACTTGTGGAGTAACACCACAGGCCCAAAATACGGGCACTTCGCCTTCTTTAATGGTTACCGCATCACCAAACTCAGGTTTGTTGATATCTTTAATGCCAATTGCTGCAGGGTCGCCAAAATGCACTGGTGCACCATGTACACTTGGAAAACGGCTGCAAATTTGGATGGCACGAATGGCATCGGCAGGTTTCATTGGGCGCATACTCACAACCATATTGGCGTGGAAAATCCCCGCACTCTGACAAGCCATATTGGTCACATACATAGGCACATTTTTTTGCTCGCTGATATTTCTGATCTCAAGACCCGCGGCAATCAGCGCTTCTTCAAATGAGAACGAGCAACCAATTAAAAAGGTGACTAAATCGTCGCGCCAGTGACTCGAAATATCGGTCACTTCTTCAACCATTTGGCCATGTTTAAAGATGCGGTAACGAGGTAAGTCGCTACGAATATCAATGTCTTCACCAACCGTTGGCATATCGGTAACGCCCGGTATGCGGCTAGTTGCAATGATTGGGCAAGCTTTCGGGTTTGCTTGGCTAAACTGCAAAAAATCAAACGCGTATTGTTTAGGTAAAATCACTAAATTAGCTTGCACAAAGCCCGGTGCAAAGCCCGATGTATTGCCAGTGTAGTCACCCTCGCGTACCATTTTACGAATAGCCGCTGGAGTGGTTAAAGATGCATTTTTTTGCATGTGACTCTCCTTGAAATTAACACTTGCCCATTGTTGCTACAATAACACTCAGTTCAGGTCATTAATAGTAACGGGCAGCTGCCCTTTAGCAGGGGCTTTCCCTAGTAAAACGTTTGCCAGCGCTGTAAATGCAGGGCCAGCAATCTTTTCATCTGTATCTACATCTATATTGTAAGCATAGGTGGCAAGTACAGCATCGCCAAATTTTCCAAATTGGGCAATATCGTAAGGGGCACGCAAGCTTACAAATACGGTCTTTTTATGAGCTAATTTTGCTTGTTTTAGCAATGATTCTAATGCCGCTGATTGATCGGATTTAGCAATTGCAAACTCAGGGTTATCAGCTAAATCATCCATCCCGCCAACTTCAACAGCACTTTGTTTTGGAGACGCATTAGCGGCAATGATTATGTCGGCTTCGTTAATTTCTTTTAATGTTGCAAGCGGCTCATAACCTTGCAAACTCGTACAGCTAAAGCTGATTAACTTATCGGTGTTATCAATTAACGCCTGCTGCAGAGCATAGCATTTGCGGGTGTCTGGCATAATAATATGCACTTTACTGCCCGATTTAATGCTAAGCGGTAGGGTGTTTTTCTCGTTTTTCACTTCGGTGATAGCAGCTAATGCTAATTCGGCTTCTACTTTTCTATGGCTTTGATCACCGAGTAAAAGCTGCGCTTTTTTGATGGCTGCTTTGTCATCAAGCAACGAAGTGAGCTTAAACTTTTCTTTAAGTTTTAAAATGCGTGTAGCAGAAGCACTCATTTCGTTGGCATTTAACGTGCCGCGTTGTACTTCTTGTTCTAATCGCTCAATCAGGGCTTCAAGCACAGCTAAGTCTTTAGGGCTTCTGATTTCGATTGGCATCAGGGCAATATCAACACCCGCTGCAAAGGTATTTACTACCGCTTCAATTGGTTCAAAAAAGTGGCTGATCCCCGCCATATCGAGGGCATCTGTGATCACCACACCTTGATAACCGAGTTCATCACGTAATAAGTCGGTGATGATTTTGCGCGACATCGTTGCAGGTTTGATCATGGTTTTGCCTTCTTTACTAACAAACGTGCTGTCGTCGAGGGCAGGGTATTGGATATGGGCCGTCATGATCATACCCGGTTGTTGGTTTTTAATAATTTCTTTAAAAGGGGGGAGATCTTGCTGCCAAATGGTTTCTTTATCATGCATTACTTTTGGCAGGCCTGTGTGGCTATCTACATTGGTATCGCCATGCCCCGGAAAGTGCTTTAACGACGAAATAACGCCGTTGTTTTCAAACCCTGCCACTTGGGCACCGCCCAGTTTTGCAACCAATTGCGGATCTTCACCGTAAGAACGCACGTTAATAACCGGGTTATCCGGGTTCATGTTTACATCGACCGTCGGGGCATAGTTAACATTAACACCCAGTGCCAATAGCTCGTCGGCAATAATGCGGGCAGACTCAGTCGCGAAGTGGGTACCATGTTCTTTATAGGTTGCGCCAATCGACATGTTACCGGTAAACGACGTACCAACATCACGAGGAATTCGGGCAACTCGGCCACCTTCTTGGTCTATCGAAATAAACAGCGGTAAGCCTAACTCTGACTTAGCAGCGGCTTTTTGTAGGTCATTATTAAGTTTGATCACTTGCGGCACGGTATCGATATTTTCTGCAAATAAAATCACCCCACCAATATTATGTTTAGTGATGATATTCGCTAAATCGGCTGGCAGCTCTGTCACCGGTGTACGGCATTTTTGTTCACCCGGGTCTTGCTCGCAGTAATAACGTAGGTCAAGCATGAGCTTTTGCCCTAACTGTTGTTTTAAAGTTAATGCAGACTCAGCAAATGATGATTGTAATGGCATGAAACATCCTAATCCGATAACCAGTGACGATAGTGCAAACTTATTTAACACAGCAAGCTCCAAAGCAAAACGCTTATTTAGTTTTTAGAATAAATTATTCTTGATGTTAATGGGTTTTTAAATATAAATACAGTATTTTTTTGCTACCCTAGCGGTTTTTGAGTTCGACTGCAAAAAGCTAAGTTAGATCACCAAATAGGGCTAACAGGCTTAAATAACCAAACCTTTATGCTTATTAAAAGCGTGGCAAGTTGATAATTTATCAATTTAATGGGTCGCTTTTTAGTACAATTTAAAGTAATAATATATTCCATAATCATCAGCGTAAATATGACAAGCCTGGGGGCGAGATGGCTTTAACTCGATTACACGCATTTAAACAGCAAATTAAACCTTTTTTACCAGAGTCAGCATTAATAGAAGATTACTCGCGCCGCTATGCGTACGGAACAGACGCCAGCTTTTATCGATTAATCCCTGAATTAATTGTATTAGTTAGCAATCAAAATCAAGCAAGGCAAGTGATCATTGCCGCCAACGAACAACACGTACCCATCACATTTCGCGCCGCTGGAACGAGTTTATCAGGGCAAGCAATTACCGACTCGGTATTGGTTTTACTTTGCGATAGTTGGAGCAAGTTTGAAATCCTTGATGACGCTGAGGCAATACGCTTACAACCGGCAATCATCGGTGCTCGAGTAAATCAAGTATTAGCCCCGTTTGGTAAAAAAATTGGCCCTGATCCCGCTTCAATTAATAGCTGCAAAATAGCCGGAATGGCGGCAAATAATTCATCGGGCATGTGTTGTGGGGTAGCGCAAAACAGCTACCATACAGTAAAAGATATGACCCTCATTTTTGCCGATGGCACAGTGCTTAATACGGCTGATAGCCAAAGCTGTAATGCCTTTTTGCAAAGTCATAGCCCTTGGGTTGATGAGCTAATGAACCTGGTTGATAGCGTAAAGCAAAACCCCGATTTGAGTGAGCGTATCGCCCATAAATACCGTTTAAAAAATACCACGGGCTATGGTTTAAATGCACTGCTGGATTTTTCTGATCCAATCGAAATCATTAAGCACCTCATTATTGGCTCTGAGGGTACGTTAGCTTTTATCGCCGATATCACCTACCACACCGTGGTTGAGCATAAGTACAAACACACAGGTTTCTTTATTTTTGACGATATCAGCAAGGTGTGTGAGCTGGTACAAAGGCTTAGTGAGCTTGATGTTGCGGCCGTTGAACTACTCGATAAACGTGCTCTGATGTCGGTGTCTGAACACGCTATAATGCCAAAAGAGGTGGCTAGCTACCCTGAGCAATCAGCGGCACTGCTAATTGAGTTAAGAGCTGAAAATGCTCAGGCTCTCGATGCGCTCACAAAGGTCACCGAGCAACTTCTTGCTGAGTTTAAGCAAAGTCAACTGGCAGCGATTGAGTTTTCAGCAGACAGCGCCCGTAATGCGGCACTTTGGAATATCCGTAAGGGCACCTTTCCTGCGGTTGGCGCAGTGCGCGAAACTGGCACCACTGTAATTATTGAAGATGTTGCCTTTGCTCTTGATAAATTAGCTGAGGGCGTGAATGCGCTGCATCAATTATTTATTAAATATGGTTATGATGAAGCCATTATTTTTGGGCATGCGCTTGCCGGAAATCTGCATTTTGTATTCACCCAAGCTTTTGATACACCAGAGCAAGTAAGCCGATACGAACAATTTATGGCTGATGTGGCGAACTTAGTGGCGGTTGAACTAAAAGGGTCATTAAAAGCTGAGCATGGCACTGGGCGTAACATGGCGCCGTTTGTTGCTACCGAATGGGGAGACGATGGCTTTGCGGTGATGGTTGCGCTTAAAGCTTTATTCGATAAACAAAATATTCTTAACCCTGGGGTTATTATTAATCACGACAAAAATGCTCACACTCAGCATTTAAAAGTCATGCCAAAAAGTGATGATATTATCGATACCTGTATTGAATGTGGCTTTTGCGAAGTTGTTTGCCCATCAAAAGGGCTTACCTTAACACCGAGGCAGCGTATTACTTTATGGCGACACCGCACAGAGCTGCACAATCAATTACTTACAACCGAAGATGTAGCAAGCAAACAGAAGTTAAATCAAAAGCTCAGTGTTATTGAGGCTGACTTTAAATACCTTGGTATTGATTCGTGCGCGGCAACGGGTCTTTGTGGTCTTAAATGCCCAGTGGGGATAAACACGGGCGAATTTATAAAATCACTCAGAGCAGAGAAAGCCTCATCAAACAAGGTTGCGCGGTCATTATCACGCTTTGCTAGTAAGCATTTTGCGGTTGTTGCTACGGGTGCACGGTTTGGTTTAACCGTGATGCAGGTGCTTGAAAATGCAATCGGCAGCAGTAACCTTAGAAGCCTGAGTAAACCTGCTAATAAGTTGCTTGGTATACCGCTGTATTACTCGGCGTGGCCAAGGGCTGAGCAGCCAATTAATAGAAAACTTCACCAATCCCAACAAGCGAAAAAATTGGTGTATATGCCAAGCTGCGCAAGCCGAATTTTTGCGGCCGATAAACTTGCTGATGATAAGCGCCCACTACTTGATGTTATCTATTCTCTCGCTGCCAAAGCAGGCTATGAAGTGCTACTTCCGCAACAAGCCGATTCACTTTGCTGCGGTATGCCATTTGCTAGTAAAGGCTTTAATAAAGAGTCTAAAAACAAAAGTGAGCAGTTACTTACTGAGCTTGAGGCGCTTTCAAATAATGGCCAATACCCCATTGTTTTTGATGCCAGCCCTTGTGCCCTTACTACTCTAAATGCCGCGCAAAATACGGCACTCACAATTTATGAAAGTGCTGATTTTGCTGCCCAGCATTTACTGCCTAATTTACAAGTAACGCCAGTGAATGAGCCGGTAATGCTCCATGTTACTTGTAGTTCTAAGCGATTAGGTAAAGAGCAAAGCCTAGTATCACTTGCCAAGGCATGTAGTAATGAGGTGATTATTCCAGCTGATATTGAGTGCTGTGGTTTTGCCGGTGATAAGGGTTTTAACTTGCCAGCGCTCAATGGCAACGCGTTAAAAACCCTTAAACAACAAGTACCAAAAAACTGTAGTCGTGGCGTGTCTAATAGCCGTAGTTGCGAAATTGGTTTAACTGAACACAGTGGCATTAGCTACCAGTCTATTTTGTATCTACTCGATAAACAAAGCCATGCAATATAACAGGGCTTAATTGCTAATTTGATGAGCCAGTTGCTGACTGGCTCATCTATTTTTAAAGCTTACACTTTCCAAAAAATGCCTTTGCGGTAGCAGCTGTACATCACCCCATAAGACACCACTAAAAACAGCAGTGAAAAGCTAAAAGAAGCGAGGTAATCATTGCTGAACACTAATTGTATTAGGCCATAAATATAGCCTTTTAAACTGCTATCGCCGAGCGGGATCATAATTAATAGCCGTGCAAACACGCCTGCGAATATAAAAAATAATATTGCATTCGCACCAAATACAATAAACGGAGCGCCCCAGCTGCGCAGCTTATAAATATCTAAAATAGCACTGCACAGTGCATAGAAAATCGCTGCCAGCCCTGAGCTGAGTAGCATATAGCTCGGTGTCCATAAGGCTTTATTGATAGGCGTTAATGGCGAAATAGCATAGCCGGCAAGAACAGCTAATGTGCCCAGAAAGATAAGTGTACGGGCTTGTTTTTTAAGGTCGGTTTGCTTAGTTAAATAAACCGCAGCCAAGATACCGCTAAGCGCACTTGCAATGGCAGGCAGTGTTGAGAACAGTCCTTCAGGGTCAAATGGCAGTGGCTTAGCATTGGCATAATACAGGTGATGACTACCAAGTACGGCATTATCTATAAAGGCACTTAAGTTATTGCCATGTAACCATAAGCCACTCACTACCTTGCCGTTTGGCAAGGTATAAGGGATATAAAGCATGGCGGCGCCATAAAACAATAAAAGAGCGATGCAAGTAATGGCTATTTTCTTAGGCGATAAATAGAGAAAACAACACAGAGCAATTAAATACACCAAACCTATACGTTGCAGCACACCCAACACACGCAGCTGCAATAACTTGTCATCAAGCCAGCTAAAAGAAGGGTCTCGAAAGTTGTAATAAAACAAGGCTAAAAACCAACCGAGGGCAATGAGTTTAATGGTGCGAATAACCCCCGCTTTTAGTATTTGTTGATCACTGACCCCTTTAGTACGCAAGCTATTTACTGAAAGCGTGATAGACATGCCGACAATAAAAATAAAAAACGGAAAAATTAAATCGGTAGGTGTCCAGCCATGCCACTGTGCATGTTTCAAAGGCCAATACATCGCTCCCCAACTACCTGGGTTATTCACTAATATCATGGCAGTAATAGTCAAGCCCCGCATTACATCTAACGCCATGAGGCGATGTGAAGGGAGTTTGTTGATGATTTCAGCACAGTGTTGACGCATAGGAAAACTTTATTGTTGTTTTGTTTTTACAGTGTAATAAATTATTACATCAAAGCAAGCTGCTTTTTAAACAATAGAAATCCTATTTGTTAGCTGTTCTTTTAACAGAACTAAGCTTTATAGTTTATTAAATTCAACATGTTAAATAACGAGGGTTGTTGGTAAGTGGTTTTGATGCCGTTCATGTTTAACGAGTGCTTGGTAGCTGAAGTTATTAAACAGAGTTACTTTAATTAATTAGAGTAATTGCACTCATTTGTTTGCGCTAAATCAAATTATGACAAAAGTTTTATAGAGGTACACAGAACATCTTGCTAGTATAAAGGTATTAGATATTCCCAATATGGACTTTGGGCCTGTATGTGAGAAGTATCGTGCTTAATAGTCTTAGTCGTGGTTTAAATCTACGCCGCTTAATTTTAGTGTTAGCGTTTTCAGCAACGCTTATAACCTTTCTAAATAGTTATTACTCGAGCTACCAAGTTCAAAAGCAACAACTAATAGATAAAACCCTTAATAATCATAAAGCATACGCCGCTAAGTTGGTGTCAGCGACCGATAATTTTTTACTTAATGCTCAGCAACAGCTTGCTTATGTTGGAAAAATTCTTGAAGACGATTTTAATAATCAAGGCTTAATTAATGCTGAGGCAGACCGACTAAGGCTACAAACTAATAGTTTTAATTCGACCATTATTGTTAATGCGCAGGGTGATATTCTAGGGGTTTCTCCAAAGTCATTGAAGCTACAAAACCGTAAAGTAGATAGCTTTGGCACTAAAGCCGCTTTATCGTATCGCACCCCAATGATCAGCGAGCCGTATATTTCGATGGCGGGCAATTTACTGATCTTTATATCGCAGCCTTTATTCGACAAACAAAGTAATTTTATTGGTTATGTAGGCGGCACCTTATACTTAAAACGTACCAGTATTTTAAATGAACTGCTGCAAGTTCATTACTATCAAGACGGCTCTTATTTGTATGTGGTTGATGAAAATCATCGCTTACTGTATCACCCAGATAAAAGCCGTATTGGAGAGCAAGTGTTTGATAACAAAGTAATTGAAGAGGTATTAAAAGGAAACGCCGGCACACAGCTTGTTACCAACAGCAAAGGCGTTGAGATGCTTGCAGGCTACGCACCTATGACGGTCGCTTCTTGGGGGGTCGTCACTCAGCGCCCACTCGAAAACACACTTGCTCCGCTTGATAATTTAATGTGGCAAGTGTTTGTAAAAACTGCCCCAATTGGTTTGCTGACTTTTATATTCATTTGGGTATTAGCACGTTTAATTGCTCAGCCTTTGAGGCAGTTAGCCGAAACTGCAAATACTTTAGATCGCCCTTCAACGTCACTTGAGCTGACACAAATTCGCTCATGGTATTTTGAAAGTAATGAACTCAGAAAAGCCATGTTAAAAGGGGTAGGGCTATTACAAAGTAAAATAGGGCTATTGCGTCAAGAAGCGCAAACTGATCCCCTCACTTGCCTTCATAATCGCCGAAGCCTTGATATGCAAATTAGCCATTTGATAGCTCAGCGTTGTCCTTTTGCTGTATTGGCTATCGACATCGACCATTTTAAACGGGTAAACGATGAGTTTGGTCATGACATTGGTGATGTGGTACTGCAGTCGTTGGCTAAAATTTTGTTAGATGTCACTCGCGATAGTGATGTGGTTGCTCGTACAGGTGGTGAAGAATTCATTGTGATCATGCCAAGAGTTGAAGCAAAACGTGCGTATCAACTGGCTGAGCGTTTGCGTATGCGGGTGTCAGAAAGCTACATAGACCCCGTTGGCTGCATTAATGTATCGATTGGTATTTCAGGCTGGCCAATTGAGCAATTAAACATTGATGAAGTATTTAAGCTTGCTGATCAAGCTTTATATCAAGCTAAAAAAACAGGGCGTAACCGCTCAGTTGTCGATGCCACATATAGCCAAGATCTTGCTCCAGTTTCTGAGCTTTCAATCTTGGAATAAGTTATTTAATGTGCAATAGTGGATGCTATTAAGTTATTTATGGAAAATCAAAATGGCATTCACTTTGTTGGCTCGTTTAACTAAATCTACTTCTCTGTTAGGTATTGCGCTTATGAGTGCAAGTGCTGCTTGTGCAAACCCTAGCGATGATAAACGTAGCGATGATAAACGTAGCGATGATAAACGTAGCGAATTTGTGGATGTAGGTTCTTTGCTACCTAATGCCGTGTTAGATATCCGTTATTTTGGTCATCATAACTTTGTTGGCAAACCAGTTGATGGTTACAACGCACCTAAATGTTTATTGCACAACAGTGCTGCTAAGGCTCTTAAAAATGTGCAAATAGCAGCGCAAATCCAAGGTCTGAGCTTAAAAATATTTGATTGTTATCGTCCGCAGCGCGCCGTTGATCACTTTGTGCGTTGGGTTAACGATTTAGAAGATACCCGCACTAAAGCTGAGTTTTATCCAAACTTAGGCAAAGACAAGCTGCTTGGTGATTACATCGCCGCTAAATCGGGTCACAGCCGTGGTTCAACGATTGATTTAACCTTAGTAGATGCGAAAGGTAAAGAGCTCGACATGGGCTCACCGTTTGATATGTTCGACACTCTTTCTAATACCGAGGACCCGCGCATTAGTGCAGAGCAAAAAGCCAATCGATACAAATTAAAAAGCCTGATGACAGAGGCCGGTTTTGCTCCTTATTCAATGGAATGGTGGCATTTTACCTACCAACCGCAAGCATATCCCGCCACCTATTTTGATTTTGTGGTGGAGTAGTAAGTTAGCGAGGTTCGAGGTAGCAGCGATTTTACATCGCGTCCTAGAACCTAGGGCCTAGCCCCCAGAACCTGATGACGCGGGATAAACCCGCTGCTACAAGTAGGCGTGAAACTTGTTTCGCGCGTCTGACGGCTGATAGCTGAAGGCTGACAGCTTTTCTACTACATCACATCTTTTATCGGTGAATAATCAACTTTAATTTCAACAATATCGACATTGGCATTTTGTTTAAAAGCGTTTTGCACTTTTAATAAATCAGTGTCTTTTTCAGCAAGGTAGCGATAGCTTTTGTTGGTCATTTTTTTCAGCGTATATTGACTGCTAAGCGCTACTGGTAAGCTGTTTTCTTTTAGCGTTAAGTAAATTGCACCCGTTGCGATTCCGCGCTCTTGCATTGCGTGATTAAAGACTTCTGTGCCCTTGGTTAAAGTCGGTGCATCAAAGGTAATTTTTTCGCCATTATTACTAAAAGCGTTCGTCGATTTTTGCTTGTTGATTTCGACAGCTTTTTTAACATCTTTAACTGAAACTTGTTCTTTTTGTGAAATGGTTGTTGGCTGCTGTGTTGTATTTTGCTCGCTTATTTCATTTTTTTGACAGCCTGATACTAGTACTAATGCTAGTGTAAGTGCTTGTATCTTAATTGTTTGGTTCATTATGTTCCTGCTTATTTGTTACTTTTGTTTACAATTAATTCTGTTTTTTAATTGCCATATTGGGTACATTGGCCGCGGTTATGATTGTTAACCGAAAATAAAAATATAACAATAGGGAACGTAAGGAATGTCTCAATTTAAAGTAACAGCAGTTGCTACCATGGTAACGGCTATCTTGGCATCATCTCAAGTACAGGCAAGTGAACAAACTCGCTTTTATAATGCTTCAAGCGTTAGCTCTCAAGTACAATTTAATCCTCAAGTATCTCAGCAACGTGCATTAGCTGAGCGTCGCACTGTATCGGGTCACAAATCTATTTTCGATGCGCAATTAGGTAAAGCTACTTTCCTATGGAATGCAGTAGGTCAAGCTAAGCCTGATATGGCAATGGTGCTTCCTGAGCAACGTAATGCTTACGCTGCAGATTTTTATTTAAATGCCTTAACAGGTGTTAGCACAGCTAAAAAAGGTGTATCAAGCGCTGTATTAGCAGATTTATCTGAGCAAAAGCTTGGTTCAATTACAGCTAAATACAAGCAAAAAGTTCATGACATTGAAGTATTCAACCGTGAATACAACCTGATCATGGATAAAGAATATAACCTAGTTGCTGGTTCTGGTTATTTCGCTAACACAAGTTCAAATGCAACGCAGTCGTTCGCGCCACTTGCTGAGTTTGTTGGTGCTGAGCAAAGCATTAAACGTGCGATTAAAGAACTTGCTGACATCAATGTGTCGTTAACTAAATCAACTGAGCAAGGTGACTATGTTAAGTACACTGTGTCTAACCAAAGTGGTGACAAAGTTGTATTAGGTCAGCCTCGTGCTAAGAAAGTATTCTTTGAAGTAGCGGGTGAGCTGCAGTCTGCATACTATGTTGAAGTAGAAGTTGCTGACAAAAACAGCCTAGAAAGCGATTACTTCAGCTACGTTATTGGCGCGCAAAACAGCAAAGTTTATTTCAAGAAAGACTTAAAAGCACACGCGGCAGACTTTAACTACCGTGTATGGGCTGACGAAGATGGTTACCCGTGGGAAGGTCCACACGGTGACGTGATCCCAGCTGATGGTCCAGATCAAATTGATGAAACTGAAATCCTAGATGCACCACTTGTAAGCCTGTCTTACTACAAAAAACTAAGCACGATGGATCCGTGGCTTGCTGATGACGCTACAACAACATCAGGTAACAACGTATTTGCTTATGCTGATGTAATTGCACCTCAAGGTTACACAGAAGGTGACTTCACTGCTGAAACTACATCAGATTACACATTCGATTACCCTTACCAAGCTGATCAAGTAGCAAACAGCTACGACAACCGTAAAGCGGCAATTGTTAACTTGTTCTACATGAACAACTTCTTACACGATTTCTTCTATGACCATGGTTTTGACGAAACATCAAATGTTGCTCAAGTATCTAACTACGGTCGTGGTGGTGTAGAAGGCGACCCAATCGAAGCACAAGCGCAAGATAATAGCGGTTTAAATAACGCTAATATGGCAACACCTGCTGACGGTGCAAGCCCACGTATGCAAATGTACTTATACAACTCGAAAGATGCGAAAGTGGGTGTAGATTTCGGTGTGGTTGTAACATCAGATGAAACAATTGGTCTACTTGAGTCTTCTAAAGTATCTGGCTTTGGTCAAATGCAATTTGCTGATATCGCAGGCGAAGTTGTTCGTTTAGTTGACGGCAATGACGTAGATTCTGGTAGCGTAACAGACGGCTGTGAACCTGCAACAAATGCAGCAGAACTAGCTGGTAAAATTGCGCTAGTCGATCGTGGTTCTTGTAACTTCACAGCAAAAGTACTACACGCTCAAGAAGCGGGTGCAATTGGTGCTATCGTTGTAAACAACAACCCAGATACAGATGAGCCAGCGCCAATGGGCGGTGAAGATGATGCAGTTATCATTCCTAACATGGGTCTGAACTATGCTGACGGTCACGCACTTTACGATGGTATCGCTGCAGGCGACACAGTTACTGTTAATATGTTCAACAAAGCAACGTTAAAAGACGGTACGCTAGATAACGGTATTATTGCTCACGAATGGGGTCACTATATCAGTAACCGTTTAGTGGGTAACTCATCAGGTCTTATCAACTTCCAAGGCCGTGCGATGGGCGAAGGTTGGGGTGATTTCCACTCATTGATGTTCATTGCTAAAGCTGATGATATTAACATCCCAGGTAACGACAAGTTCCAAAAAGCCTACGGTAGCGGTACATTCGTAGAAGATTTCTACTATGGTATTCGTCGTGTTCCATATTCAACCAATATGGAAGTAAACCCGCTGTCTTTCCGCCACATTACTGAAAATGAAGGTGCTGATGTAGGTATTGCTCCAACTAATGTTGGTTCACCACACGCAGCAGGTGAAATTTGGGCAACTATGCTTTGGGAAAGCTATGTAGCACTTATCAACGAGCACGGCTTTGAAGAAGCTCAAAACCGTATGGCTAACTACTTAGTTGCTGGTTACAAGCTAACTCCAGTTGCTCCGCTATACACAGAAGCACGTGATGCTATCTTGGCTGCTGCGTACGCAGTTGACCCAGAAGATTACAAACTAATCTTAGGTGCATTTGCTAAGCGTGGTATGGGCTTAGGTGCTAAAGCGCCAGAGCGTTTCAGCGAAGATTTAACAGGTGTTGTTGAATCAGACAAAATGAAACTTGCTAGCTTCACATTCAAAGATGTGGCAATGGATCCAAACTACAACGGTGCAGAGCTAGGTTATTGTTCAAACGATAACGTGCTAGACAAAGGTGAAACAGGCACGTTAACAGTTAGCATCATGAACACAGGTAGTGAAGTACTAACTGGTACTCAAGCACAGCTAACGGTTGTTAGTGGTCACGATGTAACGTTCGAAAATGATGGTTTAATCACTTTTGACGATACAACTCCTTACGCTTCACAAACAAGCGCACCTATCACGTTTACACTAAATGATGCAGGCACTGCTGATACACTTGAAATCGAAGTGTCATTCCCAGAGCTTTCTGCAGATGACGAGATTGTTGAAGCAGCAAGCGATACAGTATCTTATCTTGTGAACATGGACTTTGAAGATAAAGCACCAGTTAGCTCACAAACTGCTGACGATATGGAAGTAGCAGGCGCTTCATTACGTGACTGGAAAGAAAACGTAATGACGGGTGATGACTTAGCTGTTGGCACACAAAGCATGGCAACTGGCGGTAATGTTAACTTCTTCAACAGCTTTGGCTTCGGTCTTGGCGAGCAAACCATGTACCTAAACAACAATGACTTCCAGTCAGATGTTGCGGTTGAATCAAGAGAGTTTGATATCGGTTTTGCTGGTGATTTTGAAGTTTCATTCTGGCACTTCTACCTAATCGAAAACGAATGGGATGGTGGTGTTGTAGAGATCAGCGTAAACGGTGGTAACTGGGTAGATGTTACTGAAATGGGCGGCACATTTGATGTTGGTTACGATGGCCCACTAATCGAAAATGATGCGCAAGCACTACAAGATCGCGATACCTTCACAGGTAACAATGTTGATGGTAACGGTGTTTATGGTAACTACGAAACAATTCGTTTCGGTACTGAACTAAACGGTAACCGTGCAAAATTACGTTTCCGTATGTCATCAGACAGTGCAGTACGTGAGTTCGGTTGGTGGATTGATAACGTAACTGTTAGCAATGTAACGTCACCAATCTTCTCAAACGTAATTGCTGGTGATGCATTAGCATGTGATAACGCACTACCATTACTTTCTGTATCGGGTGATGAGTCTGTTTCTGAGTCTGCTTCAGGCACATTAACGGCAACAGCGTCAGACCGTAACAGTGATGACACGCTAAGCTACACCTGGACGCAACTAAGCGGCACAACAGCAACACTTACAGGTGCTGACACTGCAACTCTAGGCTTCACGCCAGGTGCTATCTCAAGCGATGACGAGTTGGTATTTGAAGTAACAGTAAGCGATGGTACAGACTCTGTATCAGAGCAGTTCACTGTTGCCGTAACTAACGAAGCTGAGCCAGTAGAAGAGAAGAAAGTAACTAAATCTAGCAACGGTAGCTTTGGTTTCTTAACACTACTACTTGCACCACTAGCGCTTATCGGCCGTCGCCGTAAACGTAAATAAGACTTTTAAATAGTGATAACAAAGCCCTTACAGTTCGCTGTAAGGGCTTTTTTGTTTTTAAGTTAGCGAGAGTAAAGTTAGCGAGAGTAAAGTTAGCGAGAGTAAAGTTAGCGAGAGTAAAGTTAGCGAGAGTAAAGTTAGCGAGGGGAAAGTTAGCGAGGAGAAAGTTAGCGAGGAGAAAGTTAGCGAGGAGAAAGTTAGCGAGGAGAAAGTTAGCGAGTTTCGAAATGTGAGGTAGCAGCGAGTTTACATCGCGTCCTAGAACCTAACACCTAGAACCTAGCGCCTTTTTGTAGGCGTGAAACTTGTTTCGCGCGTCTGACCGCTGATAGCTGACAGCTCCTTTTACTATCGTTGTGGGGTTATAAACACTCGACAACCCCACATTTCTGACTTACAGCTTAGAGCTTAAAGCTCAAGGTAAGCTATTGAACCGTTGCTTTTAGGCCGCGGCGTTTTAATAGCGCTGACGTGTCTGGCTCTTGACCACGGAATGCTTTGTACGATTCCATTAGGTCACGCGAGTTACCGACTTCTAAAATTTCTTTGCGGTATTTATCACCCATTTGGCGAGTTAAACCACCTTGCTCTTGAACATAAGCAAAGGCGTCTGCCGCTAAGATTTCACTCCACATGTAAGCATAGTAACCCGCTGAGTAACCGCCGCCCATTGAGTGTGAGAAGAACGCAGATTTATAGCGAGGTGGTACAAATGGTACATCAACACCATGTTTTGCAAGCGCTTGTTGCTCAAACTTTTCAATGTCTTGTAATGGTGCATCAGCAGAAAGTGAATGCCATTCCATATCAAGTAATGCAGCTGCAACGTATTCTAGAGTATCAAAACCTTGGTTGAAGCTACGTGATTGAATTACTTTTTTCAGTAGCTCATCAGGAATTGGCTCGCCAGTTTTATGGTGTTTTGCATAGTTAGCGATAACTTCAGGGTACATTGCCCAATCTTCTTCAAAAGTTGATGGGAACTCAACGAAGTCACGTGATACTGAGGTGCCAGATAGAGTCGGGTACTTCACGTTTGAGAACATGCCGTGTAAGCCATGACCCAGCTCGTGGAAAATCGTTGTCGCTTCATCATAGCTGATAAGCGTAGGTTCGCCATTCGCGCCTTTTTGAATGTTCATAACGTTTACGACAACTGGCTTTTGTTCTTTAAGGCCAGATTGTTTAACGAATGAGCTCATCCATGCACCGCCACGCTTACCTTCACGAGCAAAGTAGTCAGCAAAGAAAATGGCTAAGCTCTTTCCATTTTCATCAAATAACTCATAGGCTTTTACATCAGGGTGGTAAACCGGAATATCGTTACGTGGTTTAAAGGTGATGCCGTATAAACGGTTCATAGTGAAGAATACGCCGTCTTCTAAAACGCGGTTGAACTCGAAATATTCTTTCACAGCATTTTCGTCAAGGTTGTATTTATCTTTACGCACTTGCTCTGCGTAGAATAACCAATCCCATGGCTGCAATTTAAATTGTTCACCTGATTCATCAATTTTAGCTTGAATAGCCGCCGCTTCAGCGTTGACGTTCTGCATTAATGCAGGGATCATACTCGCAAACATATCAAATACAGCTTGTGGTTTTTTCGCCATTTGTGACTCTAAACCAAAATCAGCCCAGCTGTCGTAACCTAATAGTTTCGCTTTTTGAGCACGTAACTGAGCAAGTTCTGCCACGATATCACGGTTACTATTTTCGCCCGATAATGCACGCTCAGCCGATGCACGCCATACTTTTTCACGTAAATCACGGTTTTTCAGTGTTGCCAGAATAGGCTGACGCGTGGTGTTTGTGATCTTAATTAGGTATTTGCCTGGATGGCCAGCCTCTGCTGCGGCATTGGCAAGCTGCTCAATTTGACCTGCTGGTAAGCCCTCAAGCTCTGATTTGTCATCCACTAAAACAACATTTGTTTTAGTCAGCGCTAATAAGTTTTGTGAAAACTGAGTTGTTAAGCTTGAGTGCTTCGTATTGATATCACGAATTTGTTGTTTTTGCTCTGCACTTAATTTTGCCCCAGCACGCACAAAACGTTTGTAGTAAACGTCTAATAAACGCTTTTCTTCAGCAGTTAAGGCAAGGCTGTCAGCTTCGCTGTGAATAGCCGCTACTTTCTCAAAGAGTGCTTTATTTAAGAAAATATTGTCGTTATGAGCAGCTAGTTTTGGCGCTAATTCTTTTTGTAATTCACGACGTGCCGGGTTTGAATCCGTACCCGCTAAGTTATAAAAAATACTGCGTGTGCGTGTTAATAGCTCACCACTTTTCTCAAGCGCAACAATTGTATTGGCAAAATCAGGCTTTGCTGGATTGTTGATAATAGCTTGCACTTCAGCCATTTGCTCAGACATGCCTTTATTAAATGCCGGCATGAAATGTTCATCTTTAATCGCACTGAAATCAGGCGTTTCGTATTGTAATACGCTTTTCACAAACAGTGGGTTAGCTTGCTCTTTTGCAGCAACAGGTGCTGATTGCTCTGATTTAGGCGTTGATGTTGTTGTTTGCGGTTCTGAACAGGCTGTGAGTAACAGCGCAGAACTGATCGCGGTTGCGATTAGGTGTTTCATAGTTTTTCTCTTGTCATTTTTAAAATTAAATTGTGTCGATATAACCTTGCACATACGTTTTATAAGCTCTTGATTTGCATAGCGGTTAAAACGGATTACAAAAAGATGCTAAAAAAGCACTTATATGAGGCAGGTATCACCATGTGATCAATGAGCCCAGCATACTGTGTCTTATTACAATTGACCTCATACGTTGCGATAAGGTGATTATTGGCTGCGATAAGCCGTTAAAATTCTCTAAGATCGGAAAGCCACTTATAACTTTACAGCTTAAATAGCCCGACCCAATTGATCTTTTTGACTCATAACAGTGTCCAAATAAGAACTTTGTGATATGTTATATTGTAACAATCTATTCTGCAATCAATCTTGCCATGGAGTGCATTTTTTTACGATAAGTTGCAAATGTTGCTGAATAAGCAAGGAGTCATATGGCTATCATAATTAAACACGCCTGCGTCGTTAATGAAGGGCAGCGCGAAATAAACGATGTACGAATTGTGGGCAATCGAATCGCTGAAATTGCCAAAGGTATTAGTGCTAAGGCCAATGATGAAGTAATTGATGCAAGCGGTTTGTTGCTATTACCAGGCATGATCGACGATCAAGTTCATTTTAGAGAGCCTGGCCTTACCCACAAAGGCACGATTGCCAGTGAATCTGCCGCAGCAGTGGCCGGTGGCATTACAAGCTTTATGGAAATGCCCAATGTTTCACCTTCGACTACCACGGCAAAAGCACTTGCTGATAAATACGCGATAGCAGCGCAAACGAGCGCTGCGAATTATGCGTTTTACTTTGGCGCGACCCCAGACAACCTCGATGAAATTAAGGCTCTTGATGCCAAAAAGGTATGTGGCGTTAAAGTGTTTATGGGAGCATCAACAGGCGATTTACTAGTTGAACACCCTCATGCCCTTGAAGCCATTTTTCGGGAAAGCCCAGTACTCATTGCCACTCATTGCGAGCAAGGGGAGGTTATTCAACAAAATCAGCGCCGTATAGAAAAACGTTATGGCGAGTTACAAATAGAACATCACCCGTTAATTCGTGATGAGTTAGCGTGTTATGCATCATCATCGTATGCCGTGTCGCTGGCAAAACGTTATGGTTCACAGCTGCATGTTTTACACCTAACAACAGCAAAAGAGCTAGAACTATTTAGTAACGCACCCATAGAGCAAAAGCACATAACCGCCGAAGCTTGCGTACATCATTTGTGGTTTAACCAAGACGATTACGCAAACTATGGCAATCAAATTAAATGTAACCCCGCCATAAAATCAGAGCAAGACCGCCAAGCGCTACTCGCAGCAGTACGCGATGGTCGCATTGATATTATTGCCACCGATCATGCCCCTCATACTTGGCAAGAAAAGCAGCAACAATACAGCGCTGCACCAGCTGGCCTCCCTCTAGTTGAACATGCATTACTATCGTTACTTGAGCAGGTAAAACGTGGTGCGTTGAGCCTTGAGCAAGTCGTTGAAAAAACAGCGCATAACGTGGCAAAGCGATTTGCTATCGAAGAGCGGGGGTTTATCAGAGAAGGTTATTTTGCTGATTTAGTCCTGGTTGACCCAAACGCAGAAAAGCACGTTGTGCATACAAACACACATTATTTATGCCAATGGACGCCATTTAATGGCACCACTTTTTCAAATCGAATCACACATACCTTTGTTAATGGTGAGTGTGTCTTTGATGAGCAGCACGTAACCCCGCACAAAAAGGCCGCTATGGCCTTAACATTCAATCGTTAAAAGAAGTTGATATGCAATTACCCGATATTACCTCGCACTCTAATGTAGATTTTCAGTCGCCTTTAAAATGGGTTGGTATGGAAAAAATAGCATTGCCTTTGAAGCTTGCACAAACTCATGTTGATGTGCACCTGAATGCCAAAGCTGATGTGTTCGTTAGCCTTGATAGCAATGCTAAAGGCATTCATATGTCGCGTCTTTATTTACTACTTAATCAGCTACTGGCTAAACAAAGTTTAACGACTCAGCGTGTTAATGAGTTTATGGAGGCTGTTTTAGCATCACAAAAAGGCTTAAGTAAAGGCGCAAAACTGGTGCTGCATTTTGATTTACACGAGCTAAAACCAGCGCTACTTAGCGACCATGCCGGATACAATGCTTACCCTGTCGTTTTAACGATTACTAAGCAGCAATCGCTCACCATAAACTTAAAAGTCGATATTGCCTACAGTAGCACCTGCCCGTGTTCAGCGGCATTATCGAGGCAGCTTTTGAGCGAAGCAGTCGATAAGCAATTTAGTGATGAGCATATAGATAAAGCATCTTTACTCAATTGGCTTGCAAGTGAACAGGGCTCAATTGCAACTCCCCATAGCCAGCGCTCTTATGCTTATATTGATGTCACTTTTAGTAGTGAAAAGCTACCTGATATTAGCGGCTTTATCACAGTATGTGAGCAAGCCATAGGCACCCCAGTCCAAACCGCCGTAAAGCGTGAAGATGAACAAGCATTTGCTGCCCTTAACGCAAAAAACTTACTGTTTTGCGAAGATGCAGCAAGGCGATTGAAGCAGTGCTTCGAAACCATGCCGAGCATTGCTGATTACCAATTTAAGGTTGAACACCAAGAAAGCTTACATGGCCACAATGCCGTGGTTTATGAGTCTAAATATTAGGTTCATGAACCTAAAATGGTTTACAAATTTTGACATTAGCGGTCGCAAAATATTGCTATTCATTTTCACAATGATAATGATACGAGCGCTAAAAATGATAAACATAATAATATAAAGGACGACTATGCGTTTTAAATTTATTGCTGCTGCAGTGGGTCTCGCTGTAGCAAATGTTGCTGTTGCCGACGAAGGCATGTGGCAACCTCACCAGTTACCAGAGCTTGAATCAGTGTTAAAAGCGAAAGGCTTAAGCATTGATGTAGAGTCAATTTCAAAATTAACAGAGTTCCCGATGAACGCGGTAATTAGCCTTGGTGGTTGTACTGCTTCGTTTGTTTCACCAAAAGGCTTAGTTGTCACAAATCATCACTGTGCCTATGGTTCGATTCAATATAACTCGACCACCGAAAACAATATTTTAGAAAATGGCTTTTTAGCTAAAACAACGGGCGAAGAAGTCCCTGCTGCGCCTGGTTCTCGTGTTTTTGTAACAGAGCAAGTAACCGACGTTACAGATAAAGTAAATAAAGGGACTGAAAAGCTAACCGGTAAAGCACGTTTTGATGCTATTCAAGCAAATGAAAAAGCGCTTGTTAGTGAGTGTGAGCAAGACAAGAGCTACCGCTGTAATGTGTATACTTTCCATGGTGGTCTTGAATATTACCTTATTAAATCGCTAGAAATTAAAGATGTACGTTTAGCGTATGCTCCCGCTATGGGCGTAGGTAAATACGGCGGAGATATCGACAATTGGATGTGGCCGCGTCACACGGGTGATTTCTCGTTCTATCGCGCGTATGTTGGCAAAGATGGCAAGCCAGCTGAATATTCAGAAGATAACGTGCCGTACCAAAGTGATGCGTTTTTAAAAGTAAGCGCTAAAGGCGTTCAAGAAGGCGATTTTGTGATGGTTACTGGTTATCCGGGCAGCACAAACCGTTACCGTATTTCGCCTGAAGTTGATTACGTGTTTAACACAGCTTACCCATTAGCGCGTAAATATAACTCTAAATATGTCTCGTTAATTGAAGAAAATGCGCCTGAAGGCTCAGAGGCACGTATCGCTTATGAAAGCACGATTGCGGGCTACAACAACTACATTAAAAACTATGGCTCAATGATTGAGAGTTTCAATAAAGGGTCAATGTATAGCCGTAAGCAACAATTCGAAAAAGATCTCACTGCGTGGATCAACGAAGATAGTAAGCGCAAAGCCAAATACGGGCATGTACTTGCTGATTTATCTGCGCTAGTTGCACAGTCGCAAGAGCATAACCAGCGCGACCGTATGTTAGGTTACGTACACCGCTCACAAATGATCGCAACTGCTCGACGTTTATACCGTTTAGCTTACGAAAAACAAAAGCCAGATGCTGAGCGTGAAAGCGGTTATCAAGAGCGTGATATGCCACGTATCGAGTCTCGTTTAAAAAGCATGAGCCGTCGTTATGATGAAGCCGTTGATAAAGCTATTTTACTGTACTTTATTGAGCAATATGCTTCATTACCTAAAGACGAACGAGTTGCAGAGGTTGATAAAGCGCTTGGTCTAACTAACGGTTTTGATAAACAAAAGCAGAAAGCCTTGCTTGATGACATGTATGCTAAATCGGTTCTTGCAGATGAAAGCAAACGTTTATGGATGGCAGGCCTTGACCTTGCTCAGTTAAAGCAAAGTAGCGATCCATTTATTCAGTATGCGCATGCAATCTTTGCGGTCACAAAAGATATTGAAGATGCTAAAAAAGAACTAGCTGGTAAACAGCAAGCTGCTCGCCCTGCATTAATGGAAGCAATCATCGCTTATAACAAGGCACTTAATAAGCCAGTTTATGCTGATGCTAACAGCACCCTGCGTGTAACTTACGGTACGGTAGGCGGCTATTCACCGCAAGATGGCTTAGTGGCAACCCCCTTTACATCTTTAGAAGGACTACTTGCTAAAAACACCGGTGTTGAACCATTTAACTCACCAGAGAAACAAAACGAGTTAATTAAGCAAAAGCTTTATGGCGATTACACAGGCGGTATGAATACGGTTCCGGTTAACTTTTTATCTAATGTAGATACCACAGGTGGTAACTCAGGCTCTCCAACGTTAAACGGCAATGCTGAGCTCGTTGGTTTGTTGTTTGATGGTGTGTACGAAAGCATTATTGGTGACTGGGATTACGATGAAAACTTAAATCGCTCAATTCACGTTGATTCACGATACATGTTGTGGGTGATGGATAAAGTTGATAATGCTCAAAACCTACTTAAAGAGATGACTATCGTTAAGTAATCTAAGTTTAACGTTAATTTAAGTATTAAAATGCCAGTCTAACAGACTGGCATTTTTGTTTTTAATGAAAATAAAATCATCTAATTTCATGAGGTTGAAAAATATTTATAAAAATTAATTTTTCTTAAGTTTTATTTAAGTTTCGCTCGATAAATTTTACACATAACCTAAGTGGAGCGAACAATTATGCTTTCAGTTCAACAATCACATCAAACTCAAGTTCAAGAGCCTGCCTTTGTTTGCACGCGTGAAGGAGGTCAATTACGTGACCGCCTTGAGCGTAATATTAAGCAAGGTTTTGCTGCAGCCTATGACGCGAAAATTTCGCAGTTCATGCCGCTTCTTTGTGAGCTTAATATTGATGATGAATTATGTACGTTAGGCCTTCGCTCTGCATCACAACCTTTGTTTATTGAACAATACCTCCCTGCGTCTATTGAGCACTTTGTTGGTGCCAAGCGTGAGCACATTTTTGAGCTCGGTAATTTATGCTCAACGCATCGAAAAGCCACCTTGGCACATTTTGTTTTAATGAACGAAGCGCTCTATCAAGTAGGAGCAAAATATTTAGTGTTTTGCGCAACCCGCAAAGTGAGAGCGCTATTAAAAATGCTGGGTGTGAATTGCAAAGAAATCGGTGTTGCCAATGCACAAGCACTTCAAGATCCAGCAAGCTGGGGTAGCTATTACGACAATCAACCAACCATTTGTGTGGTTGATCTAAACGAAGCACATCAACGTGTACTAAACACCCCAGTTTTATTCAATATCAAACAGCAGTGTTTGCAGTCATCGCGTGAGCTTGCTGTATTTTTGGAGGTGTTATGAGTTGGTTGACACAATTACCACATAAAGATAGCGATACCTTAATGGTTTGCCACAAAAGCGATGGTGTGCGCTCACTAACTAAACAAGAATTTACTGAGCAAGTAACTCGTTTACTACCTACTTTGGCAGAATTTGATGCCCAAGGTGTGGCTTATCAATTAGATAACACACCTGCTTGGTGTGTATTAGAAGCTGCGCTTAGCGAACTTAAAAGAGTGGCAATTCCGCTACCAACGTTTTTTACGGCTCAGCAAATAGCGTTTGGTTTGCAAAATAGCGGAGCAGGGCTATTTGTATGCGACCGCGCTTACGAAGGCGAGCATGCTAAATTAGTGGCGTTAGTGGATGTATGTAAGCATTACCCTTTATATGTTTACCAATTGAGTAATACACAGCCTGTGCCATATTTTGCAAACACGCAAAAGATCACCTTTACGTCGGGCTCAACAGGCACACCAAAAGGCGTGTGTTTATCGCTTGAAAGCCAATTGCAGGTGGCAACATCACTTTATCAAAGCATTGGTTTAGAAAAACCAAACCATTTGTGTTTACTGCCACTACCGGTCTTGCTTGAGAATTTAGCCGGTGTGTATGCGCCGCTATTAGCGGGAGGTACGGTTAATTTAGTGCCTTTAGCTGAACTTGGCTTTTCAGGTGCACAGTTACTTGAACCACATAAATTAATAGCCGCAATTGAACGTACTGAGCCAAATACTCTTATTTTAGTGCCTGAGCTACTGACTTGTTTAGTGGCTTTTGCAAAGCAAGGCTGGGAAGCACCTAAAAGCTTAAAGTTTATTGCAGTAGGTGGTGCTGTTGTAAGCCAAGCGCTTATTAAGCAAGCCCGTGAGCTCGGTTTACCCGTTTATCAAGGCTATGGTTTGTCTGAATCGTCATCGGTAGTGAGCTTAAACACTCGCGATGATGATGATATCGACACCGCAGGGCGAGTGCTTAAGCACATTCAATACAAAATTGAAAATGGTCAGCTTTATATCAAGGGTTCATTGTTTTTGGGCTATTTAGGTCAAGCTGCACAAAATGCTGACTATTGGTATGCAACTGGCGATCTCGTTACTGAGCAAGCAGGTCGCTTGGTTATACAAGGCCGTTTGAAAAACCAACTTATCACCAGCTTTGGTCGCAATATCAGTGCTGAGTGGCCAGAGTCGTTATTGCTTAGCCACAGCCAGGTACAACAAGCGGTGGTGATTGGCGAAGGTCAGGCATTTCTAGCCGCACTTATCTATGCAAACCAAGCGATGAGTGACGCTGAACTTGCTGCCCATATTAGGGCACAAAACGCGCAATTACCCGAATACGCACAGATCAGAAAGTGGCATCGAATGGCAGAGCCTATGAGCCACACGCAAGGTTTATTAACCAGCAATAATCGCCCAAAACGCGATGTTATCAATCAATTTTTTGCTGCAGAGATTTCTGCACTTTATCAAGAGGCGACGAGCATGAGTCAATTTTTCAATACATTACAAGCCGAAACACAGAAAGAGCGCGACTACCTTTTAGCTGCGCCAATTATTAGCCGCGTTTTTAAAGGTGAAGTAAGCCTGAGTGAGTATGCATCGTTCTTAACGCAAGCTTATCACCATGTTAAACACACAGTGCCACTGCTAATGGCAGTCGGTGCAAAGCTGAGCGATAAACAAGAGTGGTTGCGCGAAGCCGTTGCAGAATACATCGAAGAAGAGTTAGGCCACCAAGAATGGGTGCTAAACGATATTGCAGCATGCGGTTTTGATAAAGAGCTAGTGCGCGATTCTCGTCCACAGTTTTCGACCGAATTAATGGTGTCGTACGCCTACGATACAATTAATCGCGGTAACCCTTTGGCATTCTTTGGCATGGTTCATGTGCTTGAAGGCACTTCGATTGCATTAGCCGATAATGCAGCAGGGCAAATCCGTGAGGTTGTAGGTTTGCCTAAAAAGGCGTTTACCTACCTTACTTCGCACGGTGCACTGGATATTGAACACGTTAAGTTCTTCGAATCACTGATGAACAAAATAGACAACGAAGACGACCAGCAAGCCATCATTCATGCCGCTAAATGTTTTTACAAACTATACGGCAATATTTTCCGTGACCTCGATATCGAGCCTTTCTTTAGCGAGGCTGACTTGGAGCAAAGCGCATGAGTAGCCCAGTTTGTGTGCTAACCGGTGCAACAGGGGGGATCGGCCGTGCTATTGCCCTTCGCCTTGCAAAAGAAGGTTGGCGTTTATTACTCGTTGGTCGAAATGTGAAGCAACTTGCTGCACTGCAATTGGAATGTGGCAATGATGCTGAGTATTTTCAGGCTGACCTAAGTAACAGTGAATCTCGCGATGAACTTGCTAAGTTTGCTCAGCAAATTGGTGGGGCAAGGCTACTTGTTAATAACGCGGGTGTTAATGTGATGCAGGGCTTTACTGAAATCAGCGAGCAGCAAATTGATCACCTGTTAAATATTAACCTGCATGTGCCCATTAAATTGTGCCAGTTATTTTTACCACAAGTAACCCGCAATAAAGGCACGATTGTCAATATTGGTTCATCGTTTGGCAGCATTGGCTATCCGTATCAAACCTTGTACTGCGCTAGCAAGTTTGGCCTAAGAGGGATGACCGAAGCTCTTGCCAGAGAGCTCAGCCACAGCGATGTGAAAGTATTGTATTTAGCGCCTCGTGCAACTGACACCGCAATTAACTCGCCACAAGTGCGCGCGATGAATAAAGAGCTGGGTAACACCATGGATCCGCCAGAAAAAGTGGCTGATGCATTAATAGATTTAATTAAATCAAAAAAACGTCGTCGTTTTATTGGTTTTCCAGAAACATTATTTGCCCGTATTAACGGCGCATTTCCATCACTCGTTGATAACGCAATAGCAAAACAACTTCCTAAAATTAAAAGTTTTTTTGCCAACTAAATTGATCAAGGTGAATGATTATGACTAAACTAAATTTAAAAGCCCTAATGATGTTAGGTGTTATCATGGCTGCGCCTGCAAAAGCCGACTTTAATAGCGATTTAAGTTCGGTGCAAAAGCAGTGGGCAGTGGTTAATTACGAGTTAGTTGACGATGCGCAGTTAGATGCATTCGAAAAATTAGCAAGCGAAACCGCAGAGTTTACCAAAGCGAACGACCAGCAAGCAGCCAGCCATATTTGGTACGGTATTGTGCTATCGAGCTATGCGGGGGCGAAAGGAGGCTTAGGCGCGCTAGGCCTTGCAAAAGACGCTAAAGCGCAATTTGAAAAAGCGCTAAGCCTAGATCCAAAAGCGCTTGATGGCTCGGCATACACAAGCCTTGCAACCTTATACGGTAAAGTACCGGGTTGGCCAATTGGTTTTGGTGATGACGATGAAGCGAAAAAATTGTTTAAGCAAGCGCTTGAACTAAACCCGCGTGGTATCGATAGCAACTATTTATATGCGTCATTCTTGTATGACGAGCGTAAATATAAATCAGCTAAAGAGTTTTTATTGGTTGCACAGCAAGCGCCAGCGCGTCCTGAAAGACCAAAAGCAGATCTTTACCGCCAGCAAGAAATTACTAAATTATTGGCTAAGGTAGAGAAAAAAATAAAGAGATAAACTATGCATTTATTGCTCGTTGAAGACGACCACTTAGTGGCAGAAGGCCTATGTCGTTCTTTACGTCAACAAGGATACAGTGTTGAACATAGTTCTACTGTTCAATCAGCAATGCAGTGGCTGCAAAGTGAAGAAATTGAGCTGGTAGTCCTTGATTTAGGGCTACCAGACGGTGACGGCATTGATATTCTAAAGCACATCAAAAAGCATCGTAAAAATATACCTGTGGTGATTTTAACAGCCAGGGGCAGTATTGATGATAAAGTCATGGGGCTAGATTTAGGCGCTGATGATTATCTAGCAAAGCCCTTTGATCCCGCAGAATTATTTGCCCGTCTACGGGTTGCCAGTAGGCGTTTGACCCAAGCACAAACCAGCACTTTAAAAGTTGGCAATGTTGAAATGGACACCGCCGCTTTTACCGTGAGCTTTCAAGGTGAGCCAGTAAACTTGCCGCGCAAAGAGTTTATGCTTCTTAAAGCCTTGCTAGAAAACCAAGGTCGTGTGCAATCAAAACAGCAGTTAGAAAGTAAACTGTATGAATGGGGTGAAGAGGTGGGGTCTAATACCATCGAAGTACACATTCATCACTTGCGTAAAAAATTCCCTAAAGAGTTTATTAAAACCTTACGCGGTATTGGTTATGTGGTGGGTAAACGCTAGTGTCAATTCGTAAAAGGCTGACTTTACTCATTTTGTCTATGGTGATCTTAACCTGCTTTTTGGCTTTCACTAAAGGTTACCGTGAAAGCATGAATCAGGCTGAAGCACTGCTCGATAATGAGTTGGTAACGCTGGCACATGTGTTAATCGAACAGCCACTCAGTAAAGAAACCCCAGCTTATACCAGTGATTTACCACAGCTATTGTTTCAAGTTTGGGTCGATGACAGCTTGGCCTCAAGCTCAAAATCATTGCAGCATAACCCTAGCAATCAAAGTCAGTGGCAAACCGGGTTTAGTGTTGAGAACTTAGCTGGGCAACGAGTCAAAGTGTATCGCTTAAGCGAAGGTAATAAGCGCGTGCTTATTGCAGAACCTTTGAGTAAACGTGTGGCGCTAACCGAAACCGTGATTTTGTCGGCCATGACGCCGCTGTTATGGAGTGTGCCTATTCTTGCACTCCTTATTAGTGTGTTTGTAAAACAAGGGCTTGCACCACTAACTCGGTTATCTAATCAACTTAAACATCGTCAAGCAAATGACTTTACTGCAATCCCTTGGCAAACCCCAGAGCAAGAAATAAAACCCGTAATTAGCCGCTTAAACGATCTATTCAAACGGGTTGAAAGTGCCTATTTACGAGAGCGCTTTTTTGCCTCTGATGCGGCCCACGAACTGCGTACCCCGCTCAGTAGTTTAAAAATCAATGTGCATAATTTAGTGGCTCAAGGTGTTGAGAGTGTTGAGCTTGATGCGATGGAAAAAGGCGTTGATAAACTAAGCAATATCGTTGAACAAATGCTGATTTTGGGGCGTACTTATCCAGAGCAATGGCAAGCGCAATTTAGCCCCGTGTCGGTGTTAGAAATTAGCCAACAAGTTGCCTCACAACTTTATGATCGTATTGACGAAAAAGATCATACCATTAGCATCGATGGCGATGATTTTATCATCGCCGGTGATGAGTTTACCTTGCTCACTTTGTTTGGCAATTTACTGAGTAACGCCATAAAATATACCCCAGCTGCGGGAGAGATTTGTATTACTCTGAAAACCGAAAAAAATCGTTTTATCTGGCAAATAGATGACTCGGGCCCCGGTATTGATGAAGCTCAAAAACAGCGCATTTTTAACCGTTTTTACCGTGTGGGTGGCGATAAACATCCATCAGGTGAACAAGGAGCCGGGCTTGGTATGGCCATTGTTGAACACATAGTGTCGATTTATAACGCTGATATTGCTTTAGCTGACAGTCACCTTGGTGGCTTACGGGTGAGTGTTTCCTTCATGAAAGGAGATGTCAGTGAATAAATGGATTTTGGCGCTTTCTATGCTGCTACTATGTATGTCGTCTTGGCTTGCCTATGCCAAAGAGTACAAGCTGATTTTAAAAGATCATTTGTTTTACCCCGCTGAAATTAAAGTTCCTGCCAATAAAAAGCTACGGCTTTTGATAGAAAATCAAGATGACACTCCAGAAGAGTTCGATAGCTTTGATTTAAACCGTGAAAAAGTGCTCTACCCAGGCCGTACGAGTGTCATTTATATTGGGCCGCTCAGCCCTGGGCGTTATGACTTTTTTGGTGAATTTTCGCCTAATACAGCCAGAGGAACTGTCGTGGCTACGGAGGTGAATGATGCTGATAACTAGTTTATTAATGAGCATTAATCAGCTTTTGCCTGTGGTGATTTTAGCCGTGCTTTTGAGTTTAATTGTGCCTTTAAGCCAGCGCCAACTGAGTGTTTATGCAGTGATTGGTACGCTACTAAGCTTAGTGTTTGTGCAAGGCGCTGCTTGGCTGAGCCAGTTATTTGATCACAGAGGCTTAGAGTTCATTCAAATGCTGCTGTGTATTGTCATTTTTATCGCTGCATTAATTAGCTGTCAGCAACGAAAAATAGCGGCTGCGCTGGCCTTGATTGCAACCATGACGTTGTATTTAAGCCATTACATGATTTATTTAGTCAGTTTTTGGCATAGCAGAGATACTGCTGAGCCATTGCTACTGGGGACATGTTTAGGTGTGGGCATTTGTATTAGCTTTGGCGTGTTGTTGTTCTTTTTGCTTGAGAGTATTGCTAAGCGCGTAGGCGAGCAGCCATTGGTTGTGTTGCTTGCCTTAAATGCAACAGCAAAGCTATTGATATTTCTTGATTTAGCAAGTCAGATCGATTTACTCGATGTGACCTCAAATTATTTAGATTGGCGTGGGTTTTTAGTTGAAAACTCAGAGCTTGGGCGCGTATTAAAAGCCTTAGTGGGCTACGAAGCTACGCCGAGTAAAACCGCGCTATGGGTGTATGTCATTGCAGCATTGGCATTTATCACCTTAGTTCGCGTGTTAAAAATTAAAAAGACCAAGGAGCCTGTATGCGGTTCTTAATAGTTAGTTTAAGTTGCTTGTTTTTAATAAGTATCAGCCAATTTGCGCAGGCAGATGGCATGGTGGTTGATAAGGTATATCACCCTTATGTGATGCCGTTTGAACGTGAAGTTGAGTGGCGCTTGGTGTCTAGGCAAACCGATAGCGGCAATGTACTTGCACAGCGTGCAGGCTTTGGCGGCGCAATTAACGACACCATGAGCCTTGAAGGCTACTTGGTTGGCGAGCGCGATGATAACGGTGACTTTGGTTTATCTTCATATGAAGTGGAGTTACGCTGGCAGTTGGTCGAGCAAGGCCGTTTGTGGGCCGATTGGGGTGCGTTATTTGAGCTTGAAAAACAGCATACCCTAGATGCTTACGAAGCAACGACCGGCTTTTTATGGGAAAAAGAGTTTGGTCGTACAAGCCTGACTATGAACGCATTTTTAGTGTATGAATGGGGAGCTGATATTGAAAACGAGTGGGAAAGTGAGTTTCGCTTACAGTATCGTTATCGCTATCGTTCGGCTTTTCAACCATCAATAGAAGTCTACGCGGGTGAGGACTTTATTGGTGTGGGGCCAGGCTTTATTGGCTTACACAGATTTAGCCCTAAACGCCAGCTAAAATGGGAAGCAGGTTTTATTAGTGAGCTTAGCCAATCAGGCAAAGATCATAGCTTTCGCTTGGCTTTAGAGTTTGAATTTTAATGTCGATAGTGTTTGACTTATCAAACTAACTCTATATAGTGGGCACCAGCTAGAAAGAAAGCGTGTAATTAATAAATCTTTATTTCGTTGTTGTATAAGTAATACTTGTAGTACCGTCCTGAAGTTTTTAAGTACCATCTCATTTTTTGCTACACCCGCCCGCTAGGGCATGTTTAATTTTTTATATCAGGAATAATACTATGTCTAACATCGTATCAGGTACAGTTAAGTGGTTTAACGAATCTAAAGGTTTTGGTTTCATCGAGCAAGAAAATGGTCCAGACGTTTTCGCTCACTTCAGCGCTATCAAAAGCGAAGGTTTCAAAACTTTAGCTGAAGGCCAACGTGTAGAGTTCACTCTTTCACAAGGTCAAAAAGGTCCTCAAGCGGATAACATCACTCCGTTATAATTTTTACTTTTAGTAAAAATTAAGAAGAAGCAAGCTACGGCTTGCTTTTTTTATGCCTAAAAATTGACTGGGCTAGTGAATATTTCTATATTTAATGCAGCTATGTCATTAGAGTGTATTAATTATCTTAAAATATTTGTTGTTAGCATGCCTAAGCTTTGCACCTGTAGTATTGGCAAAAGATAGTGTCACCATCTACACCGAGCAATTTCCGCCGTATAATTTTTCAAACAAAGGGCACTTAGAGGGCATAAACCTCGAGTTTGTCAAAGCAATGTGTGTTGATGCAGACATTGAATGTCAATTCGAGCTCTTACCTTGGTCTAGGGCGTATCACTTAGCTCAGCAAAAGCCGCTGTCAGGTCTGGTCTCTACGGCACGTATTCCCGACCGTGAAGATTTATTCAAGTGGATTGGTCCAATGGCATCCTCTCGTAACTTTTTTTATCGTTTACAATCAAATGACCGTATTAATCCTATCGATTTATCGCAAGTGAAAGATCATAGCCTGTGTGTTGTTAGAGACAGCATTTACGAAAAATTTGTAGAGAGCATTGGCTTTGAAGGGGATAAAAACCTCCTCAAAGTGAGTCACTATTACGAGTGTATTAATTTATTTTTCAAAAATAAAATAGAGCTCATTATTGGATCTGAGCTTTCGTTTAAGTACCAATTAATGCAATACGGTCACCAAGGGCGAGAAGTGGTTAAGTTAGTTGAGTTGCCTCTAAATGGCACGGTAGGAAATTTTCTAGCCTTAAATAAGGCCTTACCCGAAGAGCTAGTCAGCCGATTACAGGCAAGTTATGACAAGCTGAGTAAGCAGGGCTTGTTAGAGACTTATATTGAGCAATATAAAGCAAATTAAGGGCGCTGTGCTAGCATCATCACAGCATTGTATTTAGGTGCCATTATTACTTCATTAAACGCTGCTTTTAAGGCATCGATATAGCGTTGGTCGGTATTAATATTTGCTGCGAGATAACCTTTCATGGTTAAAAAGTCGATTGCATGAGCAAAGCTGAAACGGGCTTCATCCAGTGCTAATTGCTCAGCCATAGCCGCAATATAGTTCTTATCATCAATGATTAAATCGACCTTGCCCGACATCAACAGCTGATACGACTTATTGATATCTGACGTATACACTACAGTGTAACCTCGTTCTGTTAGGCGCTGCGCTGCTAGGTCATGACGTTGTACCGCTATCTTATATTGCTTGGCTTGCTCATTTGAAGTGATGTTTATATCGCTGCGAGAGCTCAACTTAACAAAGCCCATTTGATAGGTTGCCACTTCACCAATCCAATGAAAGTGTTTTTCGCGTTCAGCAGTTTTCGCCATACTATAAATAAATATATTCGGTTTCTTCAGTGCCATATTGTAGGCACGGGCCCAAGGGTAAAGCTCTATATTCGCGTTCAAATTAGCTTTAGCAAAAATGGCTTTCACAAGCTTGGTGCTCTCACCGGCAACTTGGTTATTGATTAGAGTTTGATTAGGTGGCGACAGTTCAGTCACAACGGTTAGGGTCGGCTTACTCAGTGCTGGCCAACTAAAGAAAAGAATTAGCAAATAAAGTCGTAAATAGTTCATTTATGTACTTAAAAGGACTTAGTAATTAAATCTTAGCACATAAAACGATAAAAGGGCCTTGCGGCCCTTGGTGAAGTATCGTTCAAGTCAGATAGACCTTTAACCCCTTAAAGTCCTATCCTATTGTTTTGCAACTACGGCTCATCTCATTAAGTTTCTAAGCTAGCGAGAGGAAAAAACCTGCAATTGCTGCACTCATGAGGTTAGCCATAGATCCTGCTAACACTGCTCTGAGCCCTAAGCGTGCGATATCCTTTCGCCGACTAGGCGCCATACCGCCTAATCCACCTAGTAAAATTGCTATCGATGATAAGTTAGCAAACCCACATAACGCGAATGTGACAATCGCTTGTGTGTGCGCACTTAACGTATCGCGATAATTAATAAAGTCGAGGTAAGCAACGAATTCGTTAACTACCACCTTCTGACCTATAAAACTGCCTGCGATTACTGCTTCGTTCCAAGGTACACCTAATAACCATGCAACTGGAGCGAATACGTAACCTAAAATTTCTTGTAGCGTTAATGTTGGATGATCAAACCAACCACCAATACCGCCTAATAACCCATTTAGAAGTGCAATAAGTGCTACGAAAGCAAGTAACATCGCACCTACGTTCAGTGCTAGTTGCATACCGTTTGCGGCACCTGATGCAGCTGCATCAATTACGTTAACCGGCTTTTCTTCTTGTACGTCTAAATCAGCTAAATCTTCTTTTGTTGTTTCGGTCTCTGGCACAATCATTTTTGCCATTAAGAAACCACCAGGTGCCGCCATAAAGCTGGCTGCAATTAAGTATTTAAGCTCTACACCAATTGTTACGTAACCTGCCATAACAGAACCTGCTACGGTAGCCAGGCCACCTACCATTACCGCAAATAGCTCTGACTTTGTCATGCTGGCGATAAATGGTTTAACAATCAATGGTGCTTCTGTTTGGCCAACGAAAATATTGGCGGTTGCAGAAAGCGATTCTGGGCGCGAGGTTTTCAATAGCTTTTGTAAGCCACCGCCTAGAATCTTGATTATCCAATCCATCACCCCGATGTGATACAAAACAGCAACGAGTGCTGAGAAAAACACGATAACGGGTAATACTTGTATCGCAAAAATGAACCCTAAGGTATCTTGCGATGCCAGTGAGCCAAATAAGAAGCTAATCCCGTCATTGGCATAACCAATAACTGATGAGACCCCTCGTGACATACTTGCCAGTACGTTTTTGCCCACTTCAAAGAACAAGACAAAGCCACCAATTAATACTTGAAGTAAAAAGGCGATGCCCACAGTTCTTAAATTAATTGCTTTACGGTTCGTTGAAGCCGCAAAAGCAATGCCTAGTAGCACAACTATGCCTACTAAGCTCATAAATGTTGTCATACTGACTATTTCCCGTTGTTATTGTTGCAGTAAATATTTTATTTTACTTTTAATTATATCAATGGCAACGCGATTCATACCGCCGCGTGTGACTACGAGATCAGCTTTGTGCTTTGATGGCTCAATAAACTGATAAAACATAGGTCGCACTGTCGCTTGATATTGATCAACAACGGACTGTAATGTTCTGCCACGCTGCTCCATATCTCGTTGCATACGGCGCATAAGGCAGATATCTAACGGTGTATCAATAAACACCTTAATATCAAATTCTTTTCGAAGTGCCGGATCACTCAGTAGCAAAATACCTTCAACGATAAGTACTTTTGCAGGTGCTACTCGACGCGTTTCATCGCTACGGGTATGCATTGCATAGTCATAAGTTGGTACGTCTACTGATTTTCCAGCGCGCAATTGAAGTAAGTGCTCATGCAAAAGCTCATGCTCGAAAGCATCAGGATGGTCGTAATTGGTTTGCGTTCGATGGTCAAACGGCAAATGCGACTGGTCTTTGTAATAAGCATCTTCTTCGATCACTGCGATCGCGCCCGGTTCAAGCTCATTGACTAATTCGTTATAAATTGTCTTGCTAAAAAGAGACTTGCCCGACGCAGATGCGCCAGCAATAGCTATAATTGTTCGTGTCACTAAAGTTCTCGCCCACACAGAAGGAAACATTGTTAGGTAGATCACAATAGCAAAAAAGACACGATTAATCTCTTTTGCTTCGCTTAGAGATGCAAATTTATAATGTTTCTGTTTTATGAAACAGGACTTATGTCCTGTACCAAAAATTCGAAGAGCATATAAAGTATTCACATATTGATAACGAGGTACCCATGGCAAGAGCACTCATCTTAATGGCAGATAGCCTAGGAATTGGCGCAGCACCTGACGCAGAGAAGTTTGGTGACGTAGGCGCAAATACCTTTGCTCATTTACTTAAAGCCTACGCAGAAGAAACAGGTGAGCACTTATCGCTACCTAATCTTACCCGTTTAGGTTTAGCTGATGCATGCGAAGCCGCAGGTAAAGAGCCTTGTTTAGTCAGTGACCGACAAGCACCTATTGGCGCATGGGGTTACGCTAAAGAGTTATCAAGTGGCAAAGACACGCCTTCAGGGCACTGGGAAATGGCCGGTGTACCTGTGTTATTTGATTGGGGTTACTTCCCTAATACACAGCCGTGTTTTCCACAAGAATTTGTTGACGAGCTAATTGCTCGCGCTGAGATTCCTGGCATTTTAGGTAACTGTTATGCCTCAGGAACAACCATTTTAGAACAGCTAGGTGAAGAACATATGCAAACCGGTATGCCGATTTGCTACACCTCAGTTGATAGCGTGTTTCAAATAGCCGCGCACGAAGAATCATTTGGACTGGAGAAACTTTATCAGGTTTGCGAAATCGCACGGGCGCTGCTTGATGAAATGAACATAGGAAGAGTGATTGCGCGGCCATTTTTGGGTTCGAGCCGTGACGATTTTGCCCGTACAGGCAATCGTCGTGACTATTCGGTGCTGCCACCGTCGCCAACCTTGCTTGATAAATTATCGCAAGACGGCGGTGAAGTGATCAGTATTGGTAAAATTGCCGATATCTATGCGCACCAAGGCATCACCCAAAAACACAAAGCACCAGGGCTAATGAACTTACTTGAGAAAACATCAGAAGTAATAGCAAGCGCACCTGACCATAGTTTGATTTTTACAAACTTAGTTGATTTTGATGAAAAGTACGGTCATCGCCGTAATGCAGTTGGCTATGCCGAAGCATTAAAAGAGTTTGATGATTACCTACCGACTATTTTAAATCAGCTAAATAGTGATGATGTATTAATTATCACGGCCGATCACGGATGTGATCCAACAGCAGCAGGCACTGACCATACACGTGAATACGTGCCAGTACTTGCATACCAACCGGGAATGACAAACACCCCGCTTGGAGAACGAGCTAGTTTTGCAGACATAGGTCAAACCCTTGCCCAGTGGTTTAATCTTCCTGCACTTGAATACGGTGATAGTTTTAACGACAAGCTATTAGCGAACAAAAAAGGAAACCAATAATGAGTACTCCTCATATCAGCGCCAATGTAGGCGAATTTGCAGAAACGGTATTAATGCCGGGTGATCCGCTTCGCGCTCAATACATTGCTGAAAACTTTTTAGATGACGCAAAACAAGTAACAGGCGTTCGTAATATGTATGGTTTTACCGGTACCTACAAAGGTAAACCAGTGAGTATTATGGGCTCTGGGATGGGTATTCCATCAATGTCAATTTATGCCCGTGAATTGATCGTTAGTTACGGCGTTAAAAATCTAATCCGTATTGGTACCTGTGGCGGTATTGGTAGCGATATCAAAATTCGTGACGTTATCTTTGCACAAGGTGCAAGCACAGATTCAAACGTAAACCGTGCGCGAGTACGTGGTTACGACTTTGCCGCAATTGCTGATTTTGGTTTATTACTTAACGGTGTTAACGCAGCAAAAGAATTAGGTATTGAAGCGAAAGTAGGTAATGTATTTACAACAGATACATTCTACCAAGCAGATAACACATTCTATCAAGAATTAGACAAGCTAGGCGTACTTGCTGTTGATATGGAAACAGCTGGCATGTACGGCGTAGCTGCTGAATACGGCGCAAAAGCGATGGCACTATTTACTGTAAGTGACCACGTAATCACTGGTGAAGCAACACCAAGTGAAGAGCGTCAAAGCACCTTTAACGAAATGGTTAAAATTGCTTTAGAATCAATCTAAATAAGTTCCTTGGTAACGTATTCACTGAAATTTGGAAACACGCCCAAAGTGAAGTGAGACTAACCTCAAAGCCGCATTTATGCGGCTTTTTTTATAGCTGCTTATTTACCTCGCGTAAAATCCTGCCCGCATCTCGCATCTCGCATCTCGCATCTCGCCAATTTAAGCCTAAATTGTTAAAAAATAGTTGTATTCGTAAGCAATTATACTTTATTGTTAGGTTTCAGTTTTGTACCTGAAATGTAAATAATAAAAAGTAAATTTTCGGATTAAATACTAAGGAATAGTATGAAATATAAATACCTACCTCTAAGTCTCGTCTTTTCATCTTTACTTGCTGGCTGTGGTGGCAGTAGTGGTGGTAAAGAGGAACCTAAACAACAAGAATCAACAAACTCAGCACCCGTTGCAGTTATTGATACTAGTTCAACCCTTAATGGTGAAAGTGTTGCAATTAGTGTTCTGGAAAATGACACAGATAGTGATGGTGATGCGTTAACTGTTGCGCAAATATTAACGCAGCCAACTCACGGAACAGCAGCGATTTCAAATAATGAAGTGCTTTATACTCCGCTTGATGCAAACTTTGCAGGAAAAGATAGCTTTAGCTATCAAATAACAGATGGAGAAAAAACGTCACAAGCAAGCGTTGAGCTAACATTATATCAGCAGTTGACTTTACAAGGGCAAGTGGTTGATAAACCAATTGCAAATGCTGATGTCTCTCTAACAGTTAATGGCGAAACATTTGAAACTCAAGCTGATAGTAATGGCTTTTATCAGTTAGATATTAAAACGTCAGATATAACCGATATGCTTTTATTAAAGGCGATTGGTACGGCTAATGATCAACAACACGTCGAGTTAGTTAATTTATTTGGGAGTTTTGAAAATGTGATGCTTACTTCAGGTGAGGACCGCATTTATTCATATGAGCAAGGAAATAATGCCAACATCACCCACTTATCGACTGCCCACTATTTATTGGCTGAAGAACAAAATGCTGAAGACACAATAACTACCCAAGAAGCTTACGATAGTTTATCTGCACAAATATCACCAAAGGAATTATTAGATACTGCAAGTTTTATAAAACTGCTGGTCGATAATGATAACTATACAATTGCTGAAGGTACATCTTTGACTTTACTAAACACTGGTGAAGTTAAAGAGGCAATAAATGCTTACTTAGTGAGTATTGCTGCAATGGATACGCAAGGTAATCTAACCGAGCAGTATGAAGCTGATTTCACACAAGCGAAAAATGACTCCATCAGCAGTACTGATTTGGCCTTTACTGAACAAGAGCTCATTGAGCAACCACTATTCACATTTTCAGCGTACCGTAAAAAGTTAATGCCGCTATATGCAGATAAAACACTTATTTTGAATAGTGATCATCAAGGTAAAAGTATAATCGCTAACAATAACAATATTCTAGAGGCTAGTGTTGAGTGGAAAATCGAACAAGGTAAGCTTGTATTCGATTTTTCAGAAGACTCTGTTTTACTGAATTTAATTGATTTAAGTTTCAATATTGACAATGCATTAACGGAGATTTCTCAAAAATGGGGCGAAGATATCGCCATGGCAATATATGATGCTTACACTGAGGAAAAAATAAATTCATTTATTACTTTTAAAAAGTACCCACTAAAAAGAACGGTTTCTAAATTAGCCAATGATAAGTCAGGTGTTTTAGCATACATTTCTGGGGTAGATGTTGAAGAGTTAGTGATCCCGGATGCCGTTGAATGGGAAACAGATACTTTAATTTACGAAAAACCAATTGATGGAGCATTGAAAATTGTTAACGGCACCAACGATGAATTTTCATTGCTTAGTTCAGAACAGTTAGTTGGGGAGTGGTCAGTCCCATCACTGTATGCCTCAGAGGAAATTTCAGGAAGCATTCTTAATCATGAATACTTAACAATTTCAGGCGCGACAGCAACTGCGAAACACACTGGTAAATCTTATGTAGTAGAACGCTTAGAAAATAGCTTGGTTCTTTCTAGCTCTACAGAAAAAGTGACTTATACGCCGATTATGTCTGATGGTAATCGTTACTTAACCTTTGTACAGCAATGGGAAAATGGCGAGCTAATTTTTCAAGGTACAGGCTCCGTTGTTAAGGTACAAGACGATGCTGAATTGTTTTTCGAAAATATGATTACAGAGCTACCAAAGGTGTATCAACCTATGATTACAGTAATGAATCATGGTAGTGAAAGTGTATATGAAGATGACTTAATGAATATTGATTATCTAAACGCTTATCAGTTTGATTCGAACAATACTGTAAAACGGGCTATTCGTTCAGCTCATTTAATAGATGGGCCTGATAACTATTTTCACATTGGTACCGAATGGACGTGGAGCAGAACAGATAACCAAATTAAAATGGGCTATGAAAGCGACTTTGAAATGCGCTATAGATTTTGGGACGTATTAGCGTATGTTCCTGAGTCAAATTCTGCATTAGTACATGAGTTTTCTCTTTATGGTTATGATGAGGATAATAATGGTGAAATTTCTGAGGATGAAATTGAAAACTTAATTTATCCTCGCATTAACTTTATCAAACTAGAAGATCTTAGCCTTTGGGAAGCTGCATGGCAAAACACGGTTAATAAAGGCTTATAACCTAATTAATGAAACCCTATCAAAGCCGCATTTATGCGGCTTTTTTTATAGCTGCCTGTTTACCTCGCGTAAAATCCTGCCCGCATCTTGCAACCGGCCCTTAAAACTTGAAAATTCAACCAATTGTTGCCACTTTTAATAGAGGAACAATAATTGAGGATGTGTATGTCTAATTGGGTTGAAGCTAAGGTAAAAGACGTTAAATGGTGGACCGACTCATTATTTAGCTTAATCGTTAATGCCGATGTTGAGCCATTCACGGCGGGGCAGTTTACAAAGCTAGCGATGCAAGTGGGTGATAAACGTGTAGCTCGTGCATATTCTTATGTGAATGCACCGAACAATCCCGACCTCGAGTTTTATCTTATCAATGTCAAAGACGGTCAACTTTCTCAACAACTCGCACAATTAAAGCCGGGTGACTCAGTGACTATAGAGCGCCGCGCGACAGGCTTTTTTACCCTTGATGAAGTACCAAGCAGTGAGCAGCTCTATATGCTGAGTACAGGTACTGCGCTTGGGCCTTTTATTTCAATATTAGAGCAGGGCGAAGTGTGGCAAAAGTTTGAGCATGTTCATTTAGTGCATGGAGTTCGTCTTAATGAGGACTTAAGTTATCAGGAGCGCATTAAAGCACTACAGCAGCAGTTTCCAAATCTTTACTATTCGCCTGTAGTCAGCCGAGAGTCAGCCACAATCGGTTTTAATGGCCGGATCACAGACGTAATTAAAGATCATCGTTTATTTGATGTAATAGGGCGCCCAACTGTACCTGATACCGCACAATTTATGATTTGCGGTAACCCACAAATGGTAAAAGATACTACGGCTATTTTGTTAGAGCTTGGTTTTAGCCGCAACAGACGCCGTGAACCAGGGCAGATCACAGTAGAGCAATATTGGTAAAAAACTATGCCAAACAGCTAGAATTTGCTACCTTAGCGCCTCAAATCAGGAATGATGCATTTAGGAAAAGTATGAAACCGTTATTTTTTGCAATCAGTTTATTACTCTCTTGGCAGTCAATTGCAAGTGACGAAACCACCGAACAAACCCAACCTCAAACGAGCAATGAACAAAAAGCCGAAAAGAAGGACGTACCTAGCTTAGAGTTTATTGAAGAAAAGCCAGCTACAGAGCAAAAATCAGCGTCTGAAACTGAAAAAGCGACTGTAGAATCCGCTCAAGTAGAAGAAAAAGCTGAAGAAGCCGCGAAGGCAACGAGTGAAACAACCACAAGCAGCGACGAACAAAAAGCGACAGCCGCAGCCTTAAAAGCGGTTGCAGAAGTTGATGATAGCAAAGTACTCGGTACACAAACCCCTGCACCTGCAGAGCAACCAAAAACAGTTGCCGAAAAACAGCAAGCCGTTGCAGAAGCAGAAAAAGCCGTTAATCAAGCCAAAGAAGCACTAACAGCGAAGCAGCAAGAAAAAGCACGTCAGTCACGTGAATCGATGGCGGTGATTGAACAGCTGATTGCAGCTTATAATGCTCGTAACATTGATGCTTTTATTAAGATGTACGATGAAAACGTTGAGTTTTATACATTCCCGAATGAGTTGATGTTCACCGGTAAAGAAAAACTTATTGCACGATACGGCATCATGTTTAAAAAGCTAAAGTGCATTAAGTCATCGCCAATAAAACGCATTGTACTTGGCAACATCGTGATTGATCACGAACTCTCTGAAACCTGTACACAAGACCCCAAAGTCGTCGACAAGCGCTCTGAGTTCGTTACCAGCTACAAAATAGAAAATGGCAAAATAACCAAAGTGTTATTCTTCCGTTAGAAAAAAGAGCAGCTCAGCTGCTCTTTTTTTATGGGTGAAAGTTAGCAAGAGTAAAGTTAGCGAGAGTAAAGTTAGCGAGAGTAAAGTTAGCGAGGTACGAGATTCGAGGTAGCAGCGATTTTACATCGCGTCCTAGAACCCAAAGCCTAGCGCCTAATGTTTCCCCCGTAGGACTGGCTTTAGCCGGGAATTGTCTTAAGTTAGCAAGAGTAAAGGTACGAGTAACGAGATGCGAGATATGAGATATGAGATGCGAGATATGAGGTAGCAGCGATTTTACATCGCGTCCCAGCGCCTAGGATATCTAGAACCTAAAGCCTAAATCCTAGCGCCTAAATCCTAGCGCCTATGACGCGGGATAAAACGTAGGCGTGAAACTTGTTTCGCGCTATTAATCTTCATTAATTTCAGGAATTACACCTTTTAAACGGGTGATATCTTCATCACTAACGTCTGCAAAATGTTTAAAGTGAGTCGGCCAATCTTTGCAATATTCTTCAATCTCTTTAATGATGTTTTTTGCTGCTGAATTTGCTAACCCAAATCGCTTAGCCTGAGATAAAAAATTGCTTTTACTTGCATAACGCCCATCATCACCAAAGCCAAGACCATGTTGTTTTGAGTTGTTGATTGGAGTGATGTCATAGGCTGGACTTAATCGCCAATTTTTTTGTGAAAATGAATATAGGAATGCATGATTGCGAGTGTGATCATCTGTATTACCAATATACGCATTGAACACCATTCGCTTAAACAGCTCTTCAGCATCACCTGCATTTTGCATTGTTTGGTGCCTAATAAATTCAGCTAATTGACCATATGAGTAGTCATTTGAAAGATCACTCATAGCAACTTTGGGTTTTTGAAGTAAGCTATTCGCACTTAAAAAGTGGTGTGTTGGTAACCCATTACTAACATCAAACCGCTCAACAAGTAGCACATCACCGGTATGTGTTTTATGAATAAAGGTAGGAGCCGTTCGAATACCAAGCTGTTCCGCCATTTTCATTGCAGCATGTTCAGCTCTGACTAGATTGAATAAATCATCTTGGCGATTGAATTTTGCTAAGTAGAGTTTGTTGTCAATTTGGATAGAGGTCTTTGGTCTAGCTCCCCCCATGCTTTGGCCAAATTCAAATGCTTTCTTAGCTTCATCAGAAATTGTTTTATTCGCCAGCAAGTCATCTTTAGCTTGGTCTAGCAAGGCTAAATCAGACAAGGTGTTTTTGTTAGTTTTATGCTTTGAGGCACTTCGCGAGAGACTAAAAACAAGAGCTCCTACGCCATACCCAGACCCGGCTAATAAAAATTCTAACTCGTTTTTGGGTTTTGTAGTATGAAGTGAAAGAATTAACTTGCGCCCCCACGAGTCGGCTCCTGCATCACTCAATACGCCAAATACACCTCTGTTTGCACTGTAATTGAAAATCCCCGACTTTAATGGCAGATGTATTGGATCTAGAGCAAAAGCATCGCTTCGGGCTAAATAGCTCTTACCATAGTTGAACTCACCTCGACCTGATTGATTATCTAATTTAAAGTAACCACAGATAACGGGTTTTTCTTCTAAACCATCTATAAAAACATAGCACTCAGAAGTCATCATTGATTTCCTGTGGTGAATTTCGTTTGCGCTGGCGAGCATTGTATCCACCTACGTCGGCCGCTAATTCATTTATTTCATCAAGAAGCGATCCCTGTAAGTTAAGTACAACCAGCGCTTCAAAAAGAATGTCACTTTTCACAACATCACCTTGCTCTAACTTTTGTACAGTCGAACGTGATACCCCAATCATTTTCGCAAATGTACTTTGCGTATAATGAAGTGTTCGGTGCTGGCGTATCAAATCTCCCAGCTTTTGTGCCATTTTTGTAGCCTGTTCAGAACGCATATTGATTACTTTTATAATCATTAGATGTTTAATGATTAGTTTAGCGGTATTTAATGTTTTTGCAATAGAGGGGAATAAAGTTACAAGTTAGCGAGTTTCAAGGGGAAAGGAGAAAGTTACGAGATGCGAGATGTAGGAGGCGTTTTAACGCCGAACAAGTAGAAGCGATTTTACATCGCGACCTAGAACCCAGAGCCTAAAGCCTAACGCCTAATGTTTCCCCGGTAGGACTGGCTTTAGCCGGGAATTGTCTTAAGTTAGCGAGTTACAAGGAAAGGTGCGAGGTACGAGATATGAGGTAGCAGCGATTTTACATCGCGACCTAGAACCCAGAGTCTAACGCTTATGACGCGGGATAAACCTGCTGCTACATGTAGGCGTGAAACTTGTTTCGCGCGTCTGTTCGCTCTTTTCTACGTTCAATTCGGCACTAAAGTACCTCCTACAATGCCTCGAACAAGGTTTTCATTGCAGAGAAAAACACTCGAACTAACCAACCCCGCAGTTCGGCTGATATCTAATATCTGACCTCTAAAGGCTAAAAGCCAGCGATTTCACATCGCGTCCTAGCGCCTAGGACCTAAATCCTAAACCCTAGCACCTGATGACGCGGGATAAACCCGCTGCTACATGGGGTTCGGCTATGCCGTTTCGTTTAGCAACGAATTAAAGCTGTCGTTGTCGTGTAGGCTGGCAAACGCGCTTTCGTGTAATAGCTCGTTACGTAGGTTAGGAGAATACTCAAGGGCCATACGAATATCAGCCATTGCATCGGCGTGTTTGTGCAGTAACGCATAGGCACAAGCACGTTGCCAGTATGCGTAGCCGTAGTCGCTATCAATTTCTAATGCTTGATTACAAAGCTCGATAGCTTCACCTGTTTCGTTAATTTCTAACAGTGCATCTGCTTTATAGGCAATGGCTTCTACGTCTTCTGGTTTACGTTTTAAGATCTCGTCAAAAATCTCAATCTTATTCGCAACGTCGCTTTCTAAATTGGCACGCATCCATAAAGAATGAACTTCATTAGTGATTGAGATCTTTTGTTGGTTTAATAAGATCTCTTCAGATCGCTCACGTAGCTTTTCTTCAAGTACTTTTAGGCGCTCTTCGTATTCTTGTGTAATCGCACTAACACGTGAGTTTACTATGTCTTCTACTTTGTTTTTCACATCACGCAGTGAATTCCAACCAACTAAAACCAAAATTGAAGCAGTAATCGTAATAATGAAAAACACATTATTAATGGTGTCTGTTGTATAAGTTAATGCTCGATCGGCAGTATCTAGTTGCGTATGAGCAACTTGTTTTGTCACATCTTCGCGCAGTTTTTGTTGGTCTTGGCGCACAGATTTTAATTCATCAAGAATATAGCGCTCTAACAATGGCTTATACATAGGTTCTTGAAGCTTATCGAGAGCTTGTTGTTGCTCTGCTTCGGTTAAAGCAGGGCGGTTTTCTGGCTCATTTTGAGCTGCTGCAAATGTACTAAAGCTCATTAAAAAAGTGATTAAAATTAAGGTATAACGCATGACATATTAATTTTTAGTGATTTCTGAGGTAACTGTAACATGCGTGAGCATTGTGGACTAGGCAAAAAAAAGCCAGCTCGGGGGAGAGCTGGCCAAACTGCTTAAACAACATAAAGTCGTAAGGGGTATCAACAGGAGTTAGGTACAATATACCCATTTTAATCTGAACAACTACTTAATACTTAATGAGTTTTTAAAAACTTATATTCGTTCTGTCAGAATCACAATGTTCGTCTAGACTTAAGGAGTCGTAAAACTAAAAGGTGAGAGTATGCGCCAACAACTAGTCCAACTGCTGTATGGAGTATCGATTTCTTCTGATCTTGATAGTGGCAATGTTGAATTAGCTGAACGCTTAATTCTGAATGCTGTACTTGATGGCCTAGAAATTGGCCGAGCTGGGATCTGGCTGTTAAACGCCGAAAATACGGCGATTGAATGCCGTTTATTACTTGATAGAGAAAACGGCAAAGAAATTCAAATGTTAGTGCTCCCTCGTGATGCATATCCTGCCTATTTTAAAGCGCTCGACACCCAACGTACGATTACCGCAGTAGATGCTCATACCGACCCTGCCACCTTTGAATTTAGCGAAAGTTACTTAACACCTCTTAACATAGGTGCAATGCTCGATGCGCCAATTCGCTATAAAGGAAAAATGATCGGAATATTTTGCTGTGAGCATATAGGTGGCAAGCGGCAATGGACAGAAGATGAATGCTCATTCATCGGTGCTTTGGCAGATCTTTATGGCAGAGCGCTCTCGGCACAAGAAAACGAACGTATCAATGCTGAACTTGAGCGTGCCAATCAGCATCTAGAACAACGTGTTGCAGAACGAACTCGTACGCTTGAAAAAACCTTATCTGAACTGACTGCGATGCAAGAAAAACTCATTGAAGCCGAAAAAATGGCTTCACTAGGTAACCTTGTTGCGGGGATTGCTCATGAGGTAAATACGCCGATTGGCATAGCTGTCACAGCAAATAGCTCAGCAAAAGATAAGCTAAACACGCTTAATAAGCACATAGATTCAAATACCTTAACAAAAGCGGCCTTACTTGAAGGCATGAATCATTTAAACGAGTGTATCAAAATATCGTTTACCAACCTTGAGCGGGCCGCAAAGCTCATAAGCGACTTTAAACAAACGGCGGTTGATCAATCATCGCTTAATTTACTCGAAACCAACATTAAAGATTACTTTGAAAATATCTTACATAGCTTAATGCCACTTACACGTAGTCATAGTGTTGAAGTAAACATCAACTGTGTTGATGACTTTTCGCTTATAACCGTGCCGGGGGCGCTTAGCCAAATATTCTTAAATCTTGTAAATAACAGCTGTGTGCACGGATTTGTTGGCCGTGAGCAAAACCGCATAGATATCGCTGTAAGTATCGATAACGACACCAATAGTTACACCATAACCTATAAAGACAACGGTCATGGCATGACCGAAGATGTAATGTACAAGGTATTTGAGCCATTTTTCACTACCAAGCGAGGTAATGGTGGCAGTGGTTTAGGTATGTCGATAGTTTATAACCTTGCAACGCAAGCGCTGCAAGGCGAAGTGAGCATCGATAGTAAACCTGATAACGGCGTTACTGTCACCTTCAAATTGCCGCAAAAACTCACATAACTAATTAATATTTATACAAGTTGTTGTCTAAATAATCTGGTGACTGGGTAATAAAATTAAAAATTAATCAGTTTGCTTAGCAAGGCAAGAAATATCAGTGCATTTGTTGTCTTTGCAAAACTGTTTGATACGTTTTTTAGAATATAAATAATTTATGCTTAAAGGTGTGATTAACAGTGCCAGCCAAAACAACACCGAACTTCTAAAGGTTAGCCCCACAAGCGAAGCAACTACCAGCCCCGTTAACATTAAAATAGGTAAATTGGCGATAAAAAAGTTAATGCTTAGTTGTCTAGCAACGTCAGGATTAATAGTTTTCATAAGGGCTACTCGCTGTTAAAAAATACCCTTATAAAATGGACGGTTTTACAAAATGAATCAAATCAGATTTTTCTATCGGTGCAATCGATTTAAAACCATGATCTAGATCTAGCTTTATTTATATACAACTCCTATAGTTTTAAACAACAGGAACTTATTAGCTATTAGTTATTCATAACTATTAGAAAATCTCTCTTTATGACGAAAGGGATAAAAGCGACTTTTTAGCGTTTCGTCATATTTTTAGCTTATGAGGAGCATATAATGAGTAATGGAAAAACGGGCCAATGCCCGGTTATGCATGGTAGTAACACTGTCACCGCTCAATCAAATACTGACTGGTGGCCAAACGCGCTCAATTTCGACATTCTTCATCAACACGACAGCAAAACGAATCCTTACGGCAAAGACTTTAATTACGCAGAAGCTTTCAAATCTCTTGACCTTGAAGCCGTTAAAACCGATTTAAAAAATCTAATGACCGAAAGCCAAGAATGGTGGCCAGCTGACTGGGGCCATTACGGTGGTTTAATGATCCGTATGGCATGGCACTCAGCGGGTTCATACCGTTTAGAAGATGGCCGTGGTGGCGGTGGTACAGGTAACCAACGTTTTGCGCCATTAAATTCGTGGCCAGATAACGCTAACTTAGACAAAGCACGTCGCTTACTTTGGCCAATCAAAAAGAAATACGGTAACAAGCTTTCTTGGGCAGATTTAATGATCTTAGCCGGTAATATGGCATATGAATCAATGGGTTTAAAAACCTTTGGCTTTGCCGGTGGCCGCGAAGATATTTGGCACCCAGAAAAAGACGTTTACTGGGGCGCTGAAAAAGAATGGTTAGCACCTAGTGATGAGCGCTATTCAAATGTAGCTAAACCAGACACCATGGAAAACCCATTGGCAGCGGTACAAATGGGCTTAATTTATGTAAACCCAGAAGGGGTGAATGGTAACCCAGACCCGCTTAAAACGGCAGAACAAGTTCGCGAAACATTTGCCCGTATGGCAATGGATGACGAAGAAACTGCAGCGCTTACAGTCGGTGGCCACACTGTGGGTAAAACTCATGGTAATGGTAGTGAAGAAAACGTAGGCCCTGAGCCAGAAGCAGCTGATGTATTTGAGCAAGGCCTTGGCTGGAACAACCACAATTCACGTGGTATTGGTCGCGATACCATGACGTCGGGCATCGAAGGCGCATGGACAACTCACCCAACTAAGTGGGATAACGGCTATTGCTACTTACTGCTTAACTACGAGTGGGAACTTAAGAAGAGCCCGGCAGGTGCGTGGCAGTGGGAGCCAATCGATATTAAAGAAGAAGACAAACCAGTTGATGTAGAAGATCCATCAATTCGTTTAAATCCTATTATGACCGACGCCGATATGGCGATGAAGATGGACCCAACCTATCGTAAGATTATCGAGCGTTTTAACGATGATTTTGAATACTTTAGTGATGTGTTTGCACGTGCATGGTTCAAACTAACGCACCGTGACCTAGGTCCTAAATCACGTTATTTAGGTGCCGATGTACCAAGCGAAGATCTGATCTGGCAAGATCCGATCCCAGCGGTGGATTACACCTTATCAGACAGCGAAATTAGCGAGCTTAAAACCAAGCTACTTAACTGTGGTGTAAGTCAAGCAGACTTAATTGCAACAGCATGGGATAGCGCCCGTACTTACCGTGGTTCAGACCATCGCGGTGGTGCAAATGGTGCACGTATTCGCCTAGCACCGCAAAAAGATTGGCAAGGTAACGAGCCTGAGCGTTTAGCTAAAGTATTAAGCGCACTTGAATCAGTACAAGCGGGTTTAAGTAAACCAGTAAGCCTCGCTGATTTAATTGTACTTGGTGGCTCAGCAGCGGTTGAACAAGCAGCAAAAGCAGCGGGTGTTGATATAACCGTGCCATTTGCGCCTGGCCGTGGTGATGCTACAGACGAGATGACAGATGCAGACTCGTTCGACGTGCTTGAGCCAATTCATGATGGATTCCGTAACTGGCTCAAAAAAGACTATGCGGTTTCAGCAGAAGAGCTAATGTTAGAGCGTACGCAATTAATGGGCTTAACAGCACCAGAAATGACCGCTCTTGTTGGTGGCATGCGTGTTCTTGGTACTAATCATAACGGTACTTTACACGGTGTATTTACAGATAACGTAGGCACACTCAGTACTGACTTTTTCGTTAACCTAACCGATATGGCTAATACGTGGAAACCACTAGGTAAAGGCTATTACGACATCATTGATCGCAGCACAGGTGTAACTAAATGGACAGCAACACGCGTTGATTTAGTGTTTGGTTCAAACTCAATCCTACGCTCATACGCAGAGTTTTACGCGCAAGACGACAACAACGAACGTTTTGTAAAAGACTTTGTCGACGCATGGGTGAAAGTAATGAACGCCGACCGCTTCGATATTTAATCTAAAATTCCGTTAAGTACAAAGGCCACACAGTTTAACTGTGTGGCCTTTTTTGTTAGTTACTAGTTACGAGGGGAAAGAGTAAAGTTACGAGGTAAGAGATGCGAGATTCGAGGTGGCAGCGATTTTACATCGCGTCCTAGAACCCAGAACCTCGCTGATGACGCGGGATAAACCCGCTGCTACACGTAGGCGTGAAACTTGTTTCGCGCGTCTGATCGCTGAAGGCTGACAGCTGACCGATTCTATATGTTGGGTGTCGCTCCGCTCGACCCAACTTACCTGGAAAGTGAAAAGGTCGAATGCTGAGAAGGACACTCGACCTAAATAACCCCACAGATCTGCTGACATCTAACATCTGACCTCTATCGACTAAAAGCCTGCGATTTTACATCGCGTCCTAGTGCCTAGAACCTAGCACCTAATGTCTTCACCGTAGGCGTGAAACTTGTTTCGCGCGTCTGACCTGAAGGCTGAAAGCTCTTTTACTTCTCAACCCCAAACCAATAACTATTTTGAAAAATACTCTCTTTTAACTCTCTTTCACTATAAGCATACGTGCTTTGCCAAAACAGACGATCAAAAAGGTACTTATCACCTTCTTTAGCAAGAATTTTAAAATTGAGTAATGATGAATAGGCAACTTCTTGATTTGCTAACACTTCATTTTTACAGCTAGCATAATCAACTGCACCTGGGCACTGTGACATCATTGCAAAGCTAATGCTGTTATCAGCTTCTAATTGCCAATAACTACTTGGCGTAAAGTTAGCTCTGTTTTCTAGGCCATATTGGTCAGCATAATAGAAGCTGCCTTTACCATCATCATTTATATACCAGTATATCTTCTGGTTGCCGCTAGTATAGCCTTGACGTAAGTAACTAAATAGCTGCTTATAGTCATCAAGTGTGATGGTTGAATCATCAATCACTTCCATAAATTCATACCCTAAGCGAGCTTGGCGTTCGTCTTTATTTCGTTCGCGCGCCATGATCATTTTGCCATCAGGCTGAGTGAAAAATTGTAAGCTAGTATCTAGGCCATTGCCTGTTACTTTAACTGTTTCGCCATTATTGTCTAAGTCGTAATGCCACTTAAACGAGTCAGTATTTTCAGGCGTATTAAATGTTACCGTTGCAGTATCGGCGGCAGTGATGGTGAAAAATGTTGGTAAATAGCGGAACGTTAGGCCTTCACCTGTATCTGAATTTTTGTTATTCAAACGGCCTGTATATGATTTGCCTACTGTAAGCTCAGGAACCGCAATAGGAGTAAGTTTGCGCAGTGTGCTAATCGTTGTTTTTACTTGCAATGCTTCAGCAAGTTCGGCTGACTCATTAATATAATTCTGAGCACTTTCATCTTGATAAGTTAGAGCATGACGTAGTTTTAGCACTAAAAAGTCATCAAATTGGGCAATGACTTCTGCATCAACAAGATCAAGATCAAATGCGACATCTACCTCATGACCAAGGTTACTAAATTGTTTTGTGTTTTGAGTTACAACTAATGTATCACTCTCAATTTTTAATGTTTTGCCATCTAACGTTGCCGAAAATTCAGCATGAGGGAATGACGTAGTATTTCCTGAAGCCGTCGGAATAAAGCTTGCTAAAGGTACTTCAAAGTAACTTTCTTCACCTGCTGCACTTAAAAAATTAACTGAGTGGAATGAGCTTTGCTCTACATCAGCGTAGTACGCAGAACTAAACTCTGTATTTGATTTATAAAGGGTAACGACTTCGCCTTTATCGGTTGAAACATTAAAAAGCTCAACACGAATAGCATCATCGCGCTTAGCCAACACTTCCATTTCAAGAAGGGCTTGTTGATTACATTCTTGCAAGCAATCAATCGCTTGGGTATTTAATGCAATCACATCAGGGTTCGACCAATCAAAACGGCTTAGCTCACCATTTTGAGCAATTACCCCGACACCTTCAGTAGCAAATACCAGCTCTACGCTACCATCGCTTGATTGCCAATTACCCATCACTTCGCTATTGCTAAGCTCAATAGGTTGCCATGCAGCACGATTCTCGGCGACATTAACGGTTAGGGTATATTGATTACTCGCTTTACCGTCAGACACTTCCACAGTAAAAGCGTGGTTAGCTACTTCGAATAAGCTCGGCTCTGCACTAAAAGTTACTTGATTACTGCTGGTGGTTACAGTCAGCCACTCTGGTTTATCAATAATCGTTGTTGTCACACTGTCGTTTTGCTCATCTTTTAAATCAACAACTAAATTAGTTGATTCAAGCGCTTTGGCTGAGAGAGTGAGTGAGCCAGAAAGCGTCGGTGCAGTATTTTGCTCTACTTTTACATCTGGCGTTTTATCTGTTGATGAACCGCCACCACAGGCTGTTAGAGCCAGAGTAAGTGCCGATACGCTGAGAAGTTTTTTCATTTAGGTCCCTTAAATTTATTGTTCTATTGAAGTCAAAGAAATTTAAGTTACCTAAAACGGGTAATTCAGTAAAGTGAATATGTAACTGAACGTAAACAAAAAAGGTGAGCTAACTTGCTCACCTTTTCTTGGAAGGGCTTATTGCGCTTGTTGCGCAACATGGTCCATATATTCGTCAAACGTGCCCTGAAAATCGATAAGCTGTTGATCTTTAATATCGATGATACGAGTCGCTAAAGACGATACAAACTCACGGTCGTGGCTTACAAAAATCAGCGTGCCTTGGTAATCTTTTAATGCATTATTGAGTGCTTCAATGGCTTCCATATCCATGTGGTTAGTTGGCTCGTCCATAATGAGCACGTTGATGTCTTGCATCATTAACTTACCAAACAATAGGCGGTTCTTTTCACCACCCGAGCAATTACGGGCTTTTTTGTTAGCGTCATCTGCGGTGAATAATAAACGGCCTAACATAGCACGCACCATTAAATCGTTGTGCTTAGCGGTGCGCCACTGCGACATCCAATCAAATAAAGTTAAGTCGTTATCAAAGTCTTTACTGCTGTCTTGCGGGCAATAACCAATGCTGGCATTTTCAGACCACTTAACCACACCTTCGTTACTTTGTAATTCATTCACTAGGCAACGTAATAGGGTGGTTTTACCAACACCGTTTTCACCAATAACTGCAAGCTTAGCGCCGGCTTCAAGTAATAACTCACCACCGCTGAACAGAGTTTCGCCATCAAAGCCATGACCTAGCTTAGTAAGCTCTAGTGCTTGGCGATACATCTGTTTGCCTTCGTCAAAACGAAGTGATGGGCTAATACGGCTTGATGATTTTACCTCATCAAGCTTAATTTTATCCATGCGCTTAGCACGAGAGCTCGCTAGTTTTGCTTTTGATGCGTTAGCACCAAAACGGTTTACGAACTCTTGTAGCTCGTCAATTTCGGCGCTCTTCTTTGCGTTTTCAGCAAGTAGCTGTTCGCGTTGCAAGCTTGAAGCTTCGATCCACTTTTCGTAGTTACCTGGGTAAATTCTTAGCTCACCGTAATCGATATCGGCCATGTGTGTACACACCGAGTTTAAGAAGTGACGGTCGTGCGAGATGATAATCATAGTACACTTACGCTGGTTAAGCTCGTTAGCTAGCCATGTAATGGTGTGAATATCAAGGTTATTGGTTGGCTCATCAAGCAGCAAAATATCAGGGTTTGCAAATAGCGCTTGTGCTAACAGCACACGAAGTTTCCAGCCCGGCGCAACGTTTGCCATTAAGCCATAATGAAACTCTTGCTCAATACCCGCTTGGATCAAAATTTCTTCCGCACGGCTTTCTGCTGTGTAGCCATCCATTTCGGCAAAAATGCTTTCAAGCTCAGCGACTTTCATGCCGTCTTCTTCACTCATTTCTGGCAGTGAGTAGATACGGTCGCGCTCTTGTTTAACTTTCCATAGTTCTGCATCACCCATGATCACCGCATCAACCACAGTGTATTGCTCAAATGCAAACTGATCTTGGCTTAGCGTGCCTAGCTTTAAACCCGGTGCAATCGACACATTGCCAGACGTTGGCACAAGCGCACCACTTAGAATTTTCATAAAGGTCGATTTGCCGCAGCCATTCGCACCAATTAAACCATAGCGGTTACCGTTACCAAACTTAGCTGAAATGTTCTCAAACAGAGGCTCTGCACCAAATTGCATGGTGATATTTGCGGTTGAAATCAACGAATTGTTCCTAGAAAAATACTGACAGGGTTATGGGCGCAGCAACTGCGAAAATAAACAAGCAATAGGGTAAATAATAGGCCGCGGATTATACAGATCAGCCCCTAATAACGCTATTAAAAAAGGAAAGTTTCAAGTTACGAGGGGAAAGAGTAAAGGGGAAAGGTGCGAGATGCGAGGTGCGAGATTCGAGTCTGTAGCAGCGATTTAACATCGCGTCCTAGAACCTAGAACCCAGATCCTAGCGCCTATGTTTCATTCGTAGGCGTGAAACTTGTTTCGCGCGTCTGACCGCTGAAGACTGAAAGCTCTTTTTATGTTCGATTCGG
>NZ_LKDX01000028.1:0-59879 GCF_001401795.1 Pseudoalteromonas sp. P1-26
TTACTTTGGTCGGTAAATCAAAAGGATAAACTTTGACCTGCACCTTTTCCAGCTCAGGCGAAATTACAGAAAGAATGATGCACTAACGTTTACGTTTATGCCTGACCCTGTCTCTATTTCTTTAATAACTCGGTTTTGACCTAACAGCTCAGATGCTGGATCGAGAGTAAATTTATAACCACTTCTTTCAAGAGCGGTACGGAGGAGTATGAGCGGGTAAAGTGTTTCTTCATTAAGGTTTGGCATCGTCTTAGGGTAAATCACCCTAAGAGTTTCAGGAGGAGCGTTAATGCTTTTTTTAGCATTGATTGTTTTCACATTAGCCATACTGATACTTGATAAAAGCAGAAGAGATAGTGTGAAAACAACTTTTTGCATATTAGAACACCTGTGTAACTAATAACATCACTGCACTGATCAACATAGTTAAGAAAGTTAGCATCATCCCTAATACACGTAATTTCATCAGATTATCAGCGAGTGCATAACTATGACAAAAACGGCCAGCCAAGAGCATTGCCCCTAAAATATAGCAATAATGGCTTGGAAGACCTTGGTACTCTAATAAAAATAGCATAATCAAGGAAAATGGCACATATTCAATAAAATTAGCATGAGCGCGTATTGCCGCTTGTAAGCTAGCATCGCCACCATCGCCAAGTGAAATGCGTTTTGCTTTACGCAGTTTAATTACACGAAAGCTAAGTTGAATGTATAAAATGGCCAAAATGGCAGCAAACGTTGAAACAATCACAGTTTTTCCAATTTTTATTTAAAGTTAGACGCTTAGCACTGTTTATTGCTAGGCTGTTAAGTAAGTAGTTAGGTTAGCTCAGTATGATATTTAATGTCTAACAGTTCTTAAGGAAGTGCATGTTTACGCCAAGAAAAATCGCCGATAACTACCGCGAGATGATCAGTAGTATCGGTTTTTACCCTTCAATGCTCTCTGTGGTGTTTTTAGTATTTGGATTAGTTACCACAGCAGTCGAGTATTCGTCTTTATCAATGGAATTTAAAAAGCTGATTGGCGTGTTACTGGTCGATAGCGAAGAGAACGCCCGAACCATCCTCAGCACACTTGCAGGCAGTATTATCTCATTAACCGTTTTTAGCTTTTCTATGGTTATGGTGGTGCTTAATAGTGCCAGTGCCAGCCTTTCACCGCGTGTATTACCTGGGCTTATTACCCGTAAGTCACACCAATTAGTGCTAGGGTTTTATCTTGGCAGTATTATCTACACCATTTTAATGCTGATAAACATACGTACCATTGGTGATGGCGACATGGGGATCCCATCGCTCGGTATCTTCTTTTCTTTGGTGTTTGGTTTAATTTCGCTGGGCTTTTTTGTGTTTTTTATTCACTCAATTTCAAAAGCCATTCAGGTCGATAATGTACTAAACGACTTGTTTAAAAATACCAAAAGCGAGCTTAAATGCATAATTGACATGCAACAAGAAAACCCTGTTGAACATTTTCCTGAGTTTGATGACTGGCATAGTGTTAAGAGTAAAACAGAAGGCTACTTTAAGGGCGCTCATACCGACAAATTGTGCGCCTTGTGCCAACAGCACGGTATAAAAATTTATATTTCGGTTAAGCAAGGTTTCTTTACGGTTAAAGGTTATCCGTTTTTAAAGTGTGATACTGACTTATCTGACAAACCTGAGCTAGTAGAGCAATTACTAGACTGCTTTATCTTTTATATCGAAGAATATATTAGCGATCATTACCGCTACGGTATGACGCAAATTTCAGAAATCGCTGTAAAAGCTATGAGCCCGGGTATTAACGATCCCGGTACTGCGGTAAAAGCCATTGATATGTTGAGTATATTGCTCATATTGCGTTTAGACATTTACGATGTGAACTACTCGCTTAAACGATGCGAGAACAATCAACCGCACTTATTTATACACGAAACGTCATTCGATGAATTACTGCATGATAACTTTACGCCAATTCGTAACTACGCAAAAAATGATGCCTATGTAATGGTGAATGTATTAGAGGCGTTTAAAAACATATTGTTTAGGGCATCTGATAACGAAAAAGCAACTGATAGTCTATTTGTTTACTTAGGGGCGATTATTGAAGATGTAGATACGCATATTAGTAATGAGTACGACCGTGAACAAATTACTAATATGCTAAAAGCGATTGCTCGTATTTCAGAGCAACAGGGTGAAAAATTGCTGGCAAGGTTTGCCAGCAAAAAATAACTGAATTTAGTTTTCGATTAGATATACCGCATAGCTGCTTGCGGTAATCGTAAGCTCACCACCGTTGTATGCATCAGGTACATAGTTATCTGGTGCTGCTTCTGCCATAACCATTTTACTGGCACGCATATAAGGTTGGCTACCTGTATCGAGTGGGCTACTTGATGCAGTATAAAGGCCTTTAAGTTCAACCCCGTAATCACTGGCAAATTCTTTTGCAGCAGCACGGGCATCTTTAATAGCAAGTTTTTGCGCTTTCTTTTGTAGCTCTTCGTACTTGCTTGATACAAACTGAGTTTGATTAATCTCATTAATACCCGAGTTCACTAGTTGCTGAAGCATTATTGGGTATTTTTTTATATCAGTTAACGTAACAGATAAACTACGCGTTACTCTGTAGCCTACAAAGTTTTGCTTACCTGTTTCGCGGTTATATTCTGTTTGGCGATGAATTGAGATATTAGAGGCATAAATGCCCTTTTCTTCTACACCTTGGCTTTTAGCAAGCTTAATTGCTTTCGCCATGGTTGCATCGGCTTTGTTTTTAGCGGCAATTAAATCTTTATCTACTTCAACAATACCTACTGTCAGTTTAACGTTATCTGGGATTGCTTTAACCGTTGCGTTACCTTGAATATAAATATGTGGCGCATCAGGTGTTGCTTCTGCTAATGCATTAAAACTTAGCGCGGCGGCCATAGCGGTAAAAACTAACTTACGCATAATACTGTTCCTTAATTTAAAACTCCGTTCATTATCACCTTAAAGGGTTAATTCAATATGAACAACCCCTGTTATCCAGATATAAAAAAACAGGCGTTAAAAGCCTGTTTTTTCAATTACTAAATGCGTTATAGCTTAGATACTACGACGCTTGTAGTTACGGTACTCTGGAAGCCAGTAGTTTTTCTCGATTGCTGCCCATAGTGCTTCATCGCTCAGCTCAAGTGCAACACCTTCTTCCATCGCTTTTTTCGCTACTGCAAATGCAATACGTTTACTTAACGATTGGATTTCAGTTAATGCTGGTAATAAGCTGCCTTTACCAGAGTTTGCACGTGGTGAAGACTCAGCCAGTGTTTCACTTGATACAATTAGCATTGCATCTGTGATACGTGTTGCTTTAGCAGCAATAACACCTAAACCAATACCCGGGAAAATGTAGCTGTTGTTACATTGTGGGATTGGGAACGTTTGGCCGTTATACTCAACCGGATCAAATGGGCTACCAGAGGCAACAATCGCTTGGCCGTCTGTCCATTCGATTACATCAGAAGGAAGCGCTTCAACTTGCTTAGACGGATTACTTAACGGGAAAATAATCGGTTGTGGGCAAGATGCGTGCATTGCACGAATAACTTGTTCTGTGAATAAACCAGGTTGGCCAGATACACCAATTAGGATGTCTGGTTGTGCACAGTGCATTACATCTAATAACGATGCGTACTCACCACTGTAAGTCCACTCGCTTAAGCCTTCTTTAGATTGGCAAAGTGCTTGTTGGAAGTCACGTAAGCCTTCCATACCTTCAGTAAGTAGACCAAAACGGTCAACCATGAAGATTTGAGAACGCGCTTGTTCATCGCTAATGCCTTCAGCAACCATGGTACTGATAATTTGCTCAGCAATACCACAGCCAGCAGAGCCTGCACCTACAAATACCACTTTTTGCTCAGAAAGCTTCGCACCTTTAACACGACATGCAGCAAGTAAAGAACCTACAGTTACCGCAGCAGTACCTTGAATGTCATCGTTAAAGCTACAGATTTCATCGCGGTAGCGTTTTAGTAATGGCATTGCATTTGGTTGTGCAAAGTCTTCGAACTGAAGTAACACACTTGGCCAACGACGTTTAACGGCTTTAATGAATAGATCTAAGAATTCGTCATACTCTTCTTGAGAAATACGTTTATGACGCGCACCCATGTACATAGGGTCGTTAAGTAGTTTTTCGTTGTTTGTACCAACATCAATCATTACTGGTAACGTATATGCTGGGCTAATACCACCACATGCTGTGTAAAGTGATAATTTACCAATTGGAATACCCATACCACCAATACCTTGGTCACCTAGACCAAGAATACGCTCACCGTCAGTCACAACGATAACTTTTACTTTGCCTTTAGTAGCGTTACGTAAAATATCATCAATTTGGAAACGATCTTCATAAGAGATAAATAGACCACGGGCACTTCGGTAGATGTCTGAGAATTTTTCACAGGCATCACCTACCGTAGGTGTGTAGATAATTGGCATCATTTCTTCAAGATGATCACGCACTAAACGGTAGTAAAGTGTTTCGTTGTTATCTTGAATAGCACGTAGGTAAATGTGCTTGTTTAAATTATCGCTAAAGCTTGAATACTGTTGGTAACAACGCTCAACTTGTTCTTCGATCGTTTCATAACGCGGTGGCAGTAAACCGGCTAAGTTGAAATTTTCCCTTTCTTTTTGTGAAAAAGCACTGCCTTTATTTAATAGTGGCGTTTCGATCAGACCTGGGCCTGAATAAGGAATATAAAGATAATTTGGATCGGTATTTGTAGTCATATTTCCAAGCTTTGATGCGTCATAATTATGACCTGACATTATTACTCTTGAAGGCGAAATTGCAATGACAATTCACCTTGTCAGACCATTGAAGAAAATGAATTTTATGCTCTAAATAGCATAGCAGATAGTATACATGAAAACACAGCAGCTTTAAGGCTGCTGAGCTTGTTTTTAGTGGCTTTTATCACTTAAAGCGATGCCTTCGCGGCGCGGATCGGCTGCGCCATAAAGTTTACCGTCTTTAACTTCAACAGCATGTAAACCAGAGTTTAAATCTAGGATACGAACTGTGTGTCCGCGGTTAACAAATTCAGCTTCAGCATTGGCAAGTTCAGTGCCCTTTTCTAGGCTTGTGTAATTATTGCGATTAGTAATGCGCGGTAAGTTAATAGCTGTTTGCGCATCTAGGTTCCAATCAAGCACACCTACAACCACTTGAGCTACATAATCAATGATACGGCTACCACCTGGTGAGCCAACCACTAAACGTAAGCTGCCGTCTTTGTTAAACACCATGACTGGCGACATTGAACTACGCGGGCGTTTACCCGCTTCAACGCGATTAGCTAATGGCTTACCATTTTTGGTAGGCGATAAAGCAAAGTCTGTTAGTTGATTGTTTAAAATATACCCCTTCACCATTACTGTTGAACCAAACGCCATTTCGATAGAGCTGGTCATCGAAACCGCATTACCTTGGCTATCAACAATCGATACATGGGTGGTTGATGGTAACTCGTATGCATCATCTTGCGCGTATGCAAGTGAGTTAGGCGGTGTGCCTGCTTCTGCGTGAGCATCTTTTTCAGAAATAAGCTTTGCACGACCTGCAAGGTAGTCTTTATCGAGTAATCCTTGTGTTGGGATTGGCATAAAGTCAGGGTCACCCATATACACGTTGCGATCAGCAAACGCTAAACGCGATGCTTGGGTAAAGTAATGCAATGCTTGAACAGAGTTTGGTTTGAGTTTTGCCATGTCTTTATGTTCAAGTAAGGCTAAAATCTGTAATACAGCTACACCACCACTACTTGGAGGTGCCATTGAGCACACTTCGTATTGGCGATAATCAACACACACAGGTGCACGCTCTTTACTTTTGTAATTAGCTAAGTCTTCAACCGTTAAAGTACCCGGTGCAACTGCTGAGTTTTGCACTGCATGCACAAGCTCTTTGGCGTTTTCACCTTTATAGAAAGCATCAATGCCTTGTTTCGCTATATCTTTATAAAGCGCAGCAAGTTCAGGGTTCTTTTTAACGGTACCTACAGCGAGTGGTTTACCATCAGGGAAAAAGTAGTCACGAATAACAGGTAGCTTAGTAACCCCTGGGTTTAATTCTTTAGCCAATAATTGATGTAAACGCGGCGAAACAATAAAGCCTTTATCAGCCAATTCAATGGCAGGGCCAAACAAGGTTTGCCATTCTAACTTACCGTAACGTTTATGGGCTGTGGCAAAAGCGTCTAAAATACCTGGAACACCAACAGAACGACCACCTACAACGGCTTCAATCCATTTTACGGCTTTACCGTGCTTATCTAAAAATAGTGTTTCATCAGCATTGCTTGGAGCCGTTTCGCGGCCATCAAAGCTGGTTAGGCTTTTGGTTTTGCTGTCGAAGTACATCATAAATGTACCACCACCGATGCCCGATGATTGCGGTTCTACCAGTGTCAGTACTAATTGCGTTGCAATGGCTGCATCAACTGCGGAGCCGCCTAGCTCAAGCATTTTTTGCCCAGCTTTTACTGCATAAGGGTTTGCTGCTGCGACCATGTATTTATCGCCTTTAACAACCTGTTTATGAGCAAAGCCTGTAGCAGCTTCAGGTTCGCGAGTTTCAATTTTTGCAGGGGTTGCAAAAATAGCCGTTGAATAAATTAATGAGGTGGACAGAGCTAACAGCGCTTTGGTTTTGAATAACATAAATAAACTTAATCCCGTAGTGTATTTGGCATCTTAAAATTAAACGTGCACAATAGGCGACAATCTCAGATACAACAAAAATAACATGATAAACCTGCCCCTGAAACTAGAATATATTCTGCCGCCATTGTGTTTAGTAATACTAAGTTCCTTATTTGCTACTTTTAACTTAAATGAATATCTCGAATTTAACCGTGACTTAGTTGCAAATGGTGAATTTTGGCGCATTTTCACTAGTCAATTTGTGCACGCAAATTGGCCCCATTTAGGTTTAAATTGTGCCGGAATTTTATTAATTTGGGCACTTCACGCTGAGCATACAAGCCCTGCTCGCTATGCGTTTAATATTGCCATTCTTGCACTGTGGTGTGGGTTAGGTGTGTGGCTATTTTGCCCAGATATCCAAATTTACACCGGATTAAGTGCCCTACTGCACGGTGTGATCATTTGGGGTGCAGTTAAAGATGTACAAGCAGGCATGTTTTCAGGCTGGTTATTGTTTGCTGGTACTTGGGCTAAAGTGATTTGGGAGCAAATAGCAGGCCCGAGTGAATCGGTGAGTCAGCTAATCGCCTCTAATGTTGCTATTGATGCCCACTTTATTGGCGCAATTGGCGGCACACTGTTGGCTTTACCTGTCTTTATAAAAATAATAAAAAAGCGCGGGTAACCTTTCTCACTTTTTACAAATTCTCTTTTAACTCGAAAAAGGAACTTTAAATGAATGAAAATAAAGGACATATTTACCTTCGCATTATACTATTCTGTCTTTACGGGCCTCTATTGGCTGGGCTATTTGGCCAATTGGTAAACTTAAAATTTGTTTCACCAACGTTTATGGCAAGCCTTGATAATATTTATTACACCATAGTATTTTGCTCACTTTGTATTGGGTTTTGTCTGTTGTTAGCAAAATACAGTATCGTTATAGAATCGTTTAAGAATAAAATTATTGCTCATTTGACCCTTATTCTTAGTATTTTATATTCATGCTTAATGTTCTTTGGTATTGGCTTACTTATATTATTCAACAACATATTTAACTCAAATACTGATTACGTTCACCAAGAACAGGCATTTGAATATCGCACCTTTTATGTCTACACATCAGACCCTGGAGCTTTTGGAACTGCTCACCATTATGTGTATTTAAAGTGTCCTGTTTCGTTTAATCGCTATGAATTGGAGTTAATAGCCAATCTATCATGGATGAGAGACTATAAAATGAGTTTAGAGGGTGATAATTTAATTTTTGAAAACGACTTAGAGCAAAGCAAGACTGTACTCGATGTGAGTGAATTTTACTGCAAATAACCCATTTTAGATAAATTCTATTACAAACAAAAACAGCCACTTAAAGTGGCTGTTTTTCATTTACGCTTATTAATTAAAGCGTTTCTTTAAATAGCTTATGAATACGGCGGTATTCATCTAACCAGCTTGATGGTTGTACAAAACCATGTGGTTCAACTGGGAAGATCGCTGTTTCAAAGTTTTCTTTTTCTAGCTCAATTAAGCGCTGTACTAAGCGAACTGAGTCTTGGAAGAATACATTGTCATCAACCATAGGCGCGTTAATTAATAAATGGCTCTTAAGACCTTCAGCAAAGTAAATTGGTGAGCTCTTTTCATAGGCAATTGGGTCAACATCTGGGTGGTTTAAGATGTTAGACGTATACGGACCATTGTAGTGAGCCCAATCAGTTACCGGACGAAGTGCAGCACCTGCTTTGAATAAATCAGGTTGTGTGAATAGCGCCATAAACGTCATGAAACCACCGTAAGAACCACCATAAGTGCCTACAGCTTGTGTATCTACGTTTGCGTTGTCTGCCATCCAGCTTACGCCATCTGCTAAATCTTGAATCTCAGGTGTACCCATTTGACGGTAAATAGCTGTACGCCAATCACGGCCGTAACCTTTCGATGCACGGTAGTCCATGTCCATTACTACGTAGCCTTCTGAAGCCAATAGTGAGTGGAACATAAACTCACGGAAGTAACCAGACCAACCCATGTGTGAGTTTTGTAGGTAACCAGCGCCGTGGTTAAAGATAACCGCTTTACGGTTTTTACCTGTTTCACCTTCTTTATAATCAGCTGGGTAATATACTTTTGCATAAATTGGCTGATCAGTGTGGCTTGAAGGTACAGCAACAATCTTAGGTGCAATTAGTTTTTTCGCTAAGAACTCGTCAGATACTGTGTGCGTTAACTGAGTTGCTTGGGTATTTGCTTTTGCATCAGCAACATAAAGCTCAGGCGGCGACATAATTTTTGAATGAGTTAGCAATAGTTTGCTTTCATCTGGGCTTAACTGATAATCAGTCATACCATCAAGGTTGGTTACTTGCTCAGACTCACCGGTTGCAGGGTTTACACGATAGATTTCGTAAAGACCTGGGTGCTCAACGTTTGCTTTGTAGTAAATCGCTGAGTTATCAGCCGTTAACGTTAAGTTAGAAACAACAAATTGGCCTTTAGTAAGCTGCGTTGCTTTACCATTAAGTGGCTTTTTGTAAATGTGGCTGTAACCAGACTCTTCAGATAAATAGTAAAGTGTGTCTGAGTTGTTCAACCAACCAAAATCATTGTATGCATAGTTTACCCATGCATCGTCGTGTAAGCGGTGCTGCGAAACAAGTTTGTTGTTTTGTGTATCAACAGTGGCTAACCAACGGTCTTTGTTGTCCCATGCTTCAAGCATAAGAGCCACTTTTGAACCATCTGTGTTCCATTGGATTGCACTTTGGTCCCAGCCCCAATCCATCATTAAGTTGATGGCACGTGGTGCTTTTTCAGACTTATAAGTTTTGCCATCACGAGCGTAGTTTTCTTTCTTAACTGCTGCAAGTACGTCTTCATCAAAACCTGGTAAGGTATCGAATGCAAGGGTTGTTTGCTCGCCTGATTTAAGGTCAATGTAAACAACGTCTGAGCTGATTGGTTTTTCATCAGCAACACGACGGCGTACTTTTTCTGCTTTTACGCGTGCATCATCGGCAATGTAATTAGGCATTATATCGCCTTCATCACGCCATGAACGGCTTTCTGTGGTTACTGCAACAAGGGCTTGGCCATTTGGTGAAAGCTGTACATCGGCTAAACGCTTACCTTTACCTAAATAAAATTGTGCGTTAGCAATGCTGTCGTTTTGCTCGTTAATTTGTGCTTTACGCTCTTCACGATCTTTTTTGTTTTTGTGCGTCAGCGCAATGTAATCAATTAGTTTGTGCTGCTCTTTTGCAATGTAAGTGTCTGGCTCTTGTACACCTTTAGGTGCATCGTCTAGGTGTAAGTTAACTAATTCAACTTGACGACCCGTTGCTAAATCAACTTTATAAAATGCATTACCTTGGCGATATGCAAGGCTACCATCAGTTAAAAACTGTGGTTTTGATTGCTGTGCGCTGTCGTGAGTGATTTGTGTAATTTGACCAGTGCTTAGGTTTTTAACGAAGATATTACCTTCAAATGCATAAGCCTGTTGCTTTTTATCTGCAGAATAAACGGCATTTTTAGCGCCTACAGTGTGTAGTTTGTTTAACGCTAATTGTGATGCAGATTGGCTATTTACCGCTTGAACGTATAAATCGCGTAACTCATTGCCTTGTTGCTTTTGTGCATAAACGATGCTGTTAGAATCACCATTCCAGAAAGCACGCTCAGGCTGACGGCCTAACCAATCAGGGTGAGCCATTGCTTGCTCTAACGTGATTTCAGCTGAACCTGTATCAGCAGGAGTAACAACAACTGGTGCTACATTGGTAACTTGTTCTTCAGAAGGCGTTGAGGCGGTTGATTGACAACCTGCTAGCATGAAGCTAGATGCGACTGCGAGAGCCACTAACGTTTTATTAGCAGTGGTTTTGAATTTCATAGTGCTTCTTACGGGTTATTATAATTCGCCCTATTTAAGCAGAAGCACTTATGAAATAGCAATTTTTATAGGATAAACAGCCAAACTTTTCCGTTTAATTACAGCTTATTTTAAGCTGATATCAAGCCATACCATACGGTGATCAGATGATGCGTTACGATCTTTAATTAAACGGAACAGTTCAGAGTTTTTCTGTGGCCAAAAAACTCCACCATCGTTTATTTCAATACCATAATTTGATGGTAAAACGTAATCAGCACGAGCCTGCCAATAAGCGGTATAGTTTTTAGCGTAATCTTCTTTATACGATTCTTTAGCGCCTTTGCTTGTTGGCGTAAAAGAAGTATTCACTAATGGATTTTTTAAAATTTGGTCTGTGGTATTAGGGCGTGCTTTACCCCCTTCTGGCGCAGCATTTAAATCACCAACAATAACAAAGCGGCTTTTCGCTTTTAAGCCACCTTTTTGACCTTTATCATCGTAAATGTAGTTAGTATTGTTAATGTAATCAGCAACTAGGCGTACTTCATCGTGGTTACGCTTACCGTTACGGTCTTCGTCACCATCAAAAACAGGCGGCGTTGGGTGCGATGCAAGCAAATGAAACGTTTTGCCTTTTACATCTATTGGTAAATCCCAAAAAGATTTAGAGCTTAGGTGAATTGCTTGCCACTCTTCAGCAGAATACCAGTCTTTACCTGTTTTAGGGTCAATAGGCATTTGTGGATTTGGCATATCTTTGTATTTGAATGTTTGTAATGTACGCGCTTTATCTAAATCGATTGGGTAGCGCGACAATACTGCCATTGCATAATGCCCCTCAAAGAAGCCAAAGCCGTGTGCGTCACCTTTGTAATGCCCCTTTACACCATCGTTGTCTAGGTCAAACTCAGTAGGTAAACCAGTGTTTACAGGTGCAATAAAGTAATACGGGTAATCAATGGCAACCTGCTTATTTTGCGATACTTGCAGGTAGTTTTTACGAAATACTTTAATGCCTTTGTCGGCATCAATATAATCAAACTCATTGAGTAAAATTACATCAGGTCTTACGCGCTGAATAATTTCGGCAATGTTGCGAATTTGCTGGTGGTTGCTCGCTAATGCTTTACTTAAAGCGTCTTTATCTATTGCTTCGCCTTTTTTAGCATAGTTGGTTGCATCCATACTCACATTAAAGGTAGCAACACGTAGATCAGCAGCCGATACATTGTTAGCAAATAAGCCTACAGCCACTGCTATTGAAGAATTTAATAAAGCGTTTTTCATGAAATAAATCCGTCTACTATAAGTAGTAAAATAATACTGCTGACAATGATCCATAAGATCATCGCCATGATAAAAGGTTTAATGCCCGCTTGTTTTAAGACTGAAATAGATAAACCACTACCAATCAAAAATAAGGTCATTACTAACACTTGTTTAGCACCAACATTGAGTGTATGCCACAGTGTTTGATACTCAGGAAAGCTCGAATTAATCAGCGCCGCCGCTAAAAAACCAAATATAAACAACGGGATACTTGCTTTTTCATCTGATTTCCAAAACACACCCGCAATACTTGTATAAGGGATTATCCACATCGCTCTAGTAAGTTTAATGGTTGTGGCAATAGCAAGCGCTGATGCGCCATACGCAGCGGAAGCCCCCACTACACTACTTGTGTCGTGAATCGCAAGTGCAGCCCAAACACCGAATTGTTGCTCAGTCAGGCCAAAGTAATGGCCAATCATCGGAAACAACACTAAGCCAAGGGCATTTAATAAAAACACCACAGCGAGTGATATAGCTACTTCGTGATCTTTGGCCTTTATAACCGGCGCCATTGCAGCAATTGCGCTACCACCACAAATGGCAGTACCAAATGAAATAAGTACACCGGTGTTTTTATTTAACTTAAATAACTGAGATAAAATTTCACCAAGGCCAATAATAGCGGTAATACTGACAATAGTAAGTACAATTGAGCTGCGCCCTACTTCTATTACTTGACTAAAATCAACAGCAAAGCCTAAGCCAATAACCGCTAACTTTAGCATCCATTTACTAATTTTTTGTGACTGAGCAGCAAATGGATTACCTAAAACCATAGCAAACAAAGCACCAACAACAAGTGCCGTAGCAGAGCCAACAAATGGTAAGGCTGATGCTAAAAATAGTGTAATAAAAAGAAATTGCTTTGGGCGTTCGGCTATCACAACGGTGCTCTGATAAATTTATTGGTTAACTTATGCACCACAGGTGCAACAAAAATAACGGTAGGAAATGCGACACAAAAAGCAAAAGCCCATGCTTTAAGCCAAATGGTTGCAATGTTATCGATTAAACCAACGTTAAAAATACTGATCACTAAAGACATAAATCCAGACATAAACAGCGCCATAAAGAACGCAAATACGACTGTTCTAAATCGAGGATGTAACATAACGAACTAATATTAATATAAAAATATTAGTCTATAGCAAGATGTTCCTGACGCAAGTGCTTTGAGACAAGAGGTACAAAATTAGCGAAGTTTGTGGATATATAATAGCGATTAAAAAGCCGAGATAAACTCGGCTTTTAAGAATTTAAACTGATTAGTTTAAAATAAGTTGAGTGCTGGTAGCTGCTACACCTGGGTAGTCTTGCTCTGGCAGAATTTCAGCCAGTGCCGCTAAACGCTCACCTAATTGGTGAAGGTTATCGGCCGATACATTGATATGACCCATCTTACGACCCGGTTTAGCCGTTTTACCATACCAGTGACTAGTAACGTCTTGCGTTGCGAGTACTGAATGTGGGATTGAAGGCTGACCTAATACGTTGATCATAGCAGTAGGACGAAGACACTCTGTACTACCTAATGGTAGGCCTGCAACAGCGCGCATGTGGTTTTCGAACTGTGAGCAATGTGTACCCTGCTGTGTCCAGTGACCTGAGTTATGAACGCGTGGTGCAATTTCGTTTACTAATAACGTACCTTGTACATCAAAAAACTCAATTGCTAATACACCTACATAATCAAGTTCTTGCGCTAACTTGTTAAATGCCAGCTCTGCTTGTTCTTGAATTGCTGCTTTTTCTTTACCCGCAACTGAAAGCGTAAGTACACCATTGGTGTGTTGGTTTTCAGTCAATGGATAAATAACGGTGTTACCCGCTTTGTCGCGTGCACCAATGATAGATACTTCACGGTCAAATGGGATCATCTTTTCAGCGATAATAGAATGCGGCGCACTTTCAGTGCCTGATGCTATGAAATCTGCCATTTCTGACCAGATTTGGTCAATTTGATCATCAGACTTTAAGCGCCACTGACCTTTACCATCGTAACCTGCTTGGCAAGTTTTGATCACAAGTGGCTTGCCTAAACGCTCTACGGCAGCAACAAGGTGCGCTTTTTCTGTAATTAGCTGGTAAGGCGCGCATTCAACATCTGTTTTATCAAGTAATGCTTTTTCAAGTGCGCGATCGCCACCTGTTTTAATTGCCGCTTTACCCGGATAAAACTTATTGCTTTGACAACATAATGTAAGTACATCATCAGGAATGTGTTCAAACTCTGCTGTAATCGCGTCTGCGTTATCAATAGCTTGTTGTAATGTGCTGTTATGAACTTCACCAGTTAATGGGTGAATGATTTTTTCACTACCCACATCGTAGGCAACAACATTTAAATCAAGCGGTGCACCCGCTAAGCTCATCATGCGAGCTAACTGACCTGCACCTAAAATTAGAATATTCATATTACTCTGCAGGATTAGGGTTAGCTAAGATAGTGTCTGTTTGTTCTTTACGGAAAGCTTCTACTTTTGCGAAGATTTCAGGCTGTTGGCAACCTAAAATTTGTGCCGCTAAAAGGCCAGCATTTGCAGCGCCTGCTTCACCAATAGCAAGAGTACCTACCGCAACACCTTTAGGCATTTGGCAAATAGATAATAATGAATCAACACCATTAAGTGTTTTAGACTTAACTGGTACACCTAAAACTGGCAGTGATGTAAACGCCGCAGCCATACCTGGTAGGTGCGCAGCACCACCGGCGCCTGCGATAATAATTTTAATGCCGCGCTCTGCAGCTGAACTTGCATAGTCAGCAAGTAATTGAGGGGTACGGTGAGCAGAAACAACTTTAGTTTCGTATTCAATGCCGAATTTTTCTAGCATTAACGCCGCATGTTCCATCGTTGGCCAGTCTGATTTGGAACCCATAATAATGCCAACAGTCATAAATACACCTCAGTTAAATAGTTTTCTAAAAAGCGGACTTTTGTCCTTATTTTGTGGCGGGTATTATATACCTAACTCACATCAAGATGCGAGTTTCAGTTGGAATTAAAAGCGATTTTGCAAGGCGTTGATGCAAATAATAGAGGTTCTATTGTTAAAATCGATAACGCAGTATAAATTGCTCTTAGACCACATCAAGATGCGACTCTAGAAGCACAAAAAAGCCATGACATGCATGGCTTTTAATCACTCATCAGCTAATTAAGCTTCTTTGCTTGCTAGGTACTCAGTGTATGTACCTTTAAAGTCGATAACTTTACCGTCTTTGATTTCCCAAATACGGTTTGCAAGCGATGATACAAATTGTCTATCGTGAGATACGAACAATAATGTCCCTTCGTATGCTTCAAGTGCTAAGTTAAGCGCTTCGATAGATTCCATATCCATGTGGTTGGTTGGCTCATCCATTAATAAGATGTTTGGTTTATGCATCATAATTTTGCCAAACAGCATACGGCCTTGCTCACCACCTGAAATCACTTTTACTGACTTTTTGATATCGTTTTGTGAAAACAGCATACGACCTAAGAAACTACGAACAACTTGTTCGTCGTCACCTTCTTGTTGCCATTGTTCCATCCACTCAAATAAGTTCATGTCTTGTTCGAACTCGTCAGCATGGTCCTGAGCGTAATAACCGATATTAGCGTTATCAGACCATTTAAATTCACCTTGTTTTGGTGCTAAACGACCAGCAAGAGTATTTAATAGTGTGGTTTTACCAACACCGTTCTCACCGATAATTGCAATACGCTCGCCTACTTCAACTAAGCCTTCAAGGCCACTGAATAACGTCTCTTCAAAGCCTTGTTCTAAGTTTGTTAGCTCTAGGGCATTACGGAATAACTGCTTTTCTTGCTCAAAACGAATAAATGGGCTTTGACGCGAAGAAGCTTTAACTTCTTCAAGTTGAATTTTATCAATTTGTTTAGCACGTGATGTGGCTTGCTTTGCTTTTGAAGCGTTCGCAGAGAAGCGCGATACGAACTGTTGAAGTTCGGCTATTTGGCTTTTCTTCTTGGCATTTTCGCTTAGTAGACGCTCACGAGCTTGCGTTGCAGCAAACATGTACTCATCATAATTACCAGGGTAAATACGAAGCTCACCGTAATCGATGTCGGCCATGTGTGTACAAACTGAGTTTAAGAAGTGACGGTCGTGCGAAATGATGATCATGGTACAGTCGCGCTGGTTTAGCACGTCTTCTAGCCACTTGATGGTGTAAATGTCCAAGTTATTGGTAGGCTCATCGAGTAGCATGATATCTGGATCAGAAAACAGCACCTGCGCAAGTAACACACGCAGTTTAAAACCTGGTGCAATTTCAGACATAGGGCCGTAGTGTTGCTCTGTGCCAATACCTACACCAATTAGTAACTCACCTGCTTTAGCTTCTGCTGAGTAACCATCCATTTCGGCAAACTCAGTTTCTAGGTCTGCTACACGCATACCGTCTTCTTCGCTCATCTCAGGTAAGCTGTAAATACGGTCACGTTCTTTTTTTACTTCCCACAGCTCTTTATGACCCATGATCACTGTGTCGATTACAGAAAACTCTTCGTAAGCAAACTGGTCTTGGTTTAGTTTAGCAATACGCTCGTTTGGATCTGTGCTGACATTGCCTGAAGATGGCTCTAGTTCACCACTTAGGATTTTCATGAAGGTTGATTTACCACAGCCATTCGCACCGATTAAACCGTAACGGTTACCATCGCCAAATTTTGCTGAGATATTTTCGAATAAAGGTTTAGCACCAAATTGCATGGTGATATTAGCTGTACTAATGATAGCGGTACCCTCCAGCGGGTAAAAAGTAAAAACGAAACTGCGTGCAATTTTAAACTAAAGCCGCTTGGCACGCCATGAAAGTTTAATTAAATACACAGGCTAATTTTACAAGATCAACACTTACGACTACCTTTAGTGAGCGCGCTCACTTAATTATATGAGCACGCTCACTTTTAAAATAACCATATAAAAACAGCAGGTTAAAAATGAGCAAACATGGCGATACTCACCAACGTATTTTAGAGGCGGCTTGGCGACTCTTTACTGAGCAAGGATTTAACGATACTTCTACGCGGCAAATTTCAGCAGCAAGCAACATAGCGGTTGGCACCTTGTTTAATCATTTTGCTGATAAAGTGGCTATTTTAGAAGCTTGCCTCGAAGATAAATTCAATGATGTGTTAGAGCGCGCAAAAGAAACCGACATACACCGCCCTGCTCGCTTAAAGATTAATCATTACGCACAATATTTTTATCAGTTTTATTGTTTACATCACCGCTTTTATAAAGTGCTCTTTAGCCAGCGATTATTTTCGCAATCATTCCAGCAACAACACATGGAGCTAATTCAATCATTGGTTTTTGCCGACCAACCGCAATTTAATAAAGTAAAAGCAGCTATATTGCTCGACTGCTATTTTATGACCTTGTTGTATGGCTTAGGCGCCGAAACCCCAAACACTAAACTTATGCTCAGAACGCTAAGCCAGAAAGTGTCTATTTTTTAGGCTTAGTAACTCATTGATAATTCAATATAGTGAACCTAAAGTGAATAATTTTTCCACGAAGTCGGTTTGTTGCATGATAATTTTTCACTTTTGACCCTATTTTAGCTTTGATAATCTCCGTTCCTTAACTAAATTATACCTATTAGGGACAATATTTAATCAAGGTACTTTATGAAAAGAACACACACTGCCTTATTTGTTGCAGGCATGCTTGCCATACCTACAGCCAATGCCATCGAGATCTATAACGATCAAACCAATAGCGTTACTATTGGTGGCTTTATCGATGCAAGGGTGATTAATACGCAAGGCGAAACTGAGGTAGTAAACGGTGCATCACGCATTAATTTTGATTTTAAGCGCCAATTAAAAAACGGCTGGCAAGCGTTTGCTTTGCTTGAATGGGGTGTAAACCCTGTTGGTAGTAGCGATATCGTTTACAGCAATCGCTTTGAATCTATTCAAGATGAGTTTTTATATAACCGCTTAGGTTATGTTGGCCTTAAACATGACGATTACGGCCAAGTGACATTAGGTAAACAATGGGGCGCATGGTACGACGTTGTTTACAACACCAACTACAGCTTAGTGTGGGATGGTAACGCTGCAGGTGTTTATACCTACAATAAAGATGATGGTGCTGTGAATGGTACAGGCCGCGGCGATAAAGTACTGCAGTATCGAAATACCTGGGGTGATTTTCATTTAGCACTTCAAGCACAGCTAAAGTCTGATGAATTTTATACCTGCGACATCGTTGATATTTCAAGAAACTCTTGTGAAGTACTTTGGAACCAAGGAAACAATGCTGCACAAAAAGTAGAATTTAACTCGACTTATGGGGCCGCACTCACCTACTCGGTTAGCCCTAATTTAAAAGTTACTGCCGGTGTTAACCGTGGCCAGTTTGATATTGTGTATGCCGGTGGCAGAAATCAATCAGTAAACGATTTAATTTATGGTATGGGCATTACCTATGGTGATTTTTATAAACCGGGTTGGTATGCATCAGCGAATATAAATAAAAACGAAAACCACGATACCGACAACTTAGGCCGCTTAATAAAAGATGCTGTTGGTTTAGAGTCAATTTTAAGCTACCGCTTTGATAATGACATACGTACTTTTGTTGCTTACAACGTATTTGATGCAGGTAGTGACTATGTTATCCAGCCAAACTTTAATGCCGACCCTGAAGATGTGTTTAAACGCCAATTTGCTGTGATAGGTGCGCACTACTTTATGGCAGAAGACACCATTTTATATATTGAAGCTCGTAAAGATTTTAGCGACTTCTCGAGTAATGACGCAGAGCAAGAAGCACAGATGTCACAAACCGAAGATGACGGTATTGCCATTGGTTTTAATTACACTTTGTAGTTACGATAAACACTAAACCTACTATTGTGGGCTTTTTTCTAATCCAATTGCACACTTTCAAGATTGTTCGCAATATCAATCAACGTCTGCTATTACTTAACAACCATAAAACTAAAATACGTCAATATTTGAGGTTGTTGTGTCTAACAAGGTAAAGCTAATTCTACTTTCATCAATATCTAGCGTTTCGTTCATGCTCTTTCACTGGCTAACAAATGTCAGAGAACCGGATACGGTATTTGGTGTTAGTTCAGATTTGTCAGGTGGTTTAGTAATGGGCATTGCTATTGGTGTGATGCTAGTTACATTAAGCACATTTAAGTTAAACAAGTATTGAGTGTTTTTTGGAATCAAACGTTTAAACCCTTTTGACTCTTCGCTTCCAAATAATGTGATTGTGGCTAATTATTTCATGAGCTCCTTTTTAGATCCTACACACTTACCCTGCTTATTAAAAAGCTTAAATTTAAGGATATGCTGAGATTGAAATTAACCTCAAATCAGTATGATGTGTTCTTTTGTGGTTAATGGCTATTTCAATGAATAATCACGTTCTACTTTAGCAATACGCGTTGTAAACGCACTGTACCATTTGTCTTTGCCGAGCTGTTGGGCTTTTAAGTGCTCAACGTTTTGTTTCCAAGCTTTTATTGCATCTAAGCTTTGCCAATACGACACCGTAATACCCAAACCATCACGAACAGACTCCATACCTAAGTACTCAGGTTGTTGCTCTGCAAGTTCTACCATTCTATTAGCCACTTCTTCATAACCGGTGGTATCGTTAGATAAGATATTCGTAAAAATCACGGCATAATATGGCGGTTTTGGTGTATTCGCTATCATGGCTGTTACTTCCCTCTACTTGGTTCAAAACCATCATAACATGGGATTTCTTTGTTAAACGTATCCCAATTTGCTTTAGAGCTTACAAAGTTATGGCTAATCGGACGCTCGTTTATATCGCTATCTAATAAACCTAAGCGAATACGTAAGCGGCTTGGGTCATCTTTATTCTCGCTATAAATAGGCGAGCCACAACAGCTACAAAAATAGCGAATTCTGCCGGGTTTAAATTCAAACGCACTTAAATGCTGCTTACCTTCTGTGAGGTTAAAACCATCTCGTTGAATAAAGCCATTGGTTGCGTAGGCTGTGCCTGAGTTTTTACGACATAAAGAACAATGACAATGAATAATTGAGTCTATGCCACCAGCAATAGTTACTTTTACTTTGCTGCACAAACAACTTCCTTGATACATAGTCCCTCTCAGGTTTAAAGATTAATAACCGCGATGCTTCCAAAATTCAGTAGCAGTGCCTTCGGCTTCCTTTAATAAGTTAAAGGATTTATCGGCAATTATATGGCCATTTAACTCAATAGTCATGCGCCAAATACCTACTTTGTTATCAACAGGTGCCCATATCGTATCACCTAAATAAAACTGCCAATCGTTTGTTTTAACGTACTGTTCGCCCTCAAATGGTGGCATGATCTCGCCATCTTCATCCGGAATATCTGGGTGGTAAACGCAAAATTTAATTTTTTGTCCTTTGGCCTTTTTAATGTTAACTATAAAGCCAAATTCAATATCTAACTGTGCAGGAACGTCTGTTGTAAATTCGGTGATTTGAGGCAGGTCTTTTTCTTTTGCATCCCAATGACTGTAAATGCCGTAACTTTCAATACTGGTAATTGGTTTGGCTTTTGCCATAGCTGCAAGCGCTCCTTTTTAAAAATGAGGCGCTATTTTATAGTAGCAACCCTAGCAGAACAAGATTGTACTATTATAGTAATTAGCTAACGTATTTTACCCAGTGAGTGTCATGTTGTTGAAAGCCACATTTAGTTAAAAGTTTAATACTTGCGCTATTATTTGGGTTAACTAAAGCTAACACACTGTTTAGCGGAGCAGGTACAAAGGTCGTCAGTTTATCAAATAGCATATCTAGTACCTTTTGCATTATTCCTTTGCCAAAGTATTGCGATGCCAATTCAAATCCCAACATGCCCTGCCCGTCAATTATGTTAAATATGCCTACGCTGCCAATAACCTGCCCACTACTTCGTAAAACAATAACTAAACGAATGCCTTGTTGATTATAAAAACGTTCTATGTCGCCTTGAATAAAGTCGTACACGTCACCTTTAGTTATATCAGCGCCGTAATCATTAAACGTTTGTACTTGCGGATCTTTTAAAATATCCCATATCGCTTGGCAATCTCTATGACGAATTGGGCGTAAGTCAAAGGCTAAGTCATCGTGGCTAGACACGTTAATTTCTTCTTTTTGCTTTATGAGCTGGCATTATTGTCTTACTATAAACGCAATTTCAAGCAATTAGATTAAGTTCGATGAGTGAAGAATTTAAAGTAATTCAACCTACCACCACAGTATACTGTAAAGAACGCGGTGAAGGCTGGACCTTAACAGGGATCACCAGTATCGATGAGCATACTTCTGTGATGTTTGATGGCGTAAGGTATACCTTACCGGCCCGTGAAATTGTTGAGGTATTATTACCACAACAACTCGAGCGAGAGAAAAATCAACAATAAAAAAAGCCAGCTTGATGCTGGCTTTTTCGTGTTTAAAATTAACGTAATGCGTTAATACGCTCATCAAGTGGTGGGTGCGATGAGAATAACTCGGCAACACCTTTACCGCTTGCAATACCAAATGCCATCATTGAACCTTCTAGTTGTGATGGGTGGTTTTGTTTTAAACGCTCAAGGGCGCTACGCATTTTATCTGCACCTACTAGTTTTGCTGCACCCGCATCTGCAGAGAATTCGCGTTTACGGCTGTAGTAAGCAACAATCACACTTGCTAGAACACCAAATAACATTTGGAAAATCATATCGAACAAGAAGTATGTCCAGCTACTACCGCCCTCTTCCTCATCACTATTAAGGAAGTTATCAACAATACCTGCCAATACTTTCGCCATAAAGATAACAAAGGTATTCACTACACCTTGAATAAGAGTAAGCGTTACCATGTCACCATTTGCAATGTGAGATACCTCATGAGCCAATACCGCCTCAGCTTGATCTCGATTCATGTTGTGTAATAAACCGGTGCTCACAGCCACCAGCGAGTTGTTCTTACTTGGGCCGGTCGCAAATGCGTTCATTTCAGGGCTATCGTAAATAGCCACTTCTGGCATCGCGATACCTGCTTTTTTCGCTTGCGCAGCTACCGTCGAAACCAACCATTGTTCTGTTTCAGAACGAGGCTGTTCAATAACATGTGCACCGGTTGATTTTTTTGCCATCCATTTCGACATAAATAACGAAATAAACGATCCACCAAAACCAAACACGGTTGAAACAACTAAAATGCCGCCTAAACTGCGATGGCTAATACCCAGTACGCTCATCACAATAGACAACACAATACCTAACACTAGCATTACCGCTAAGTTTGTAAGTAGAAACAGAAATACACGCTTCATAAAAACCTCAGAATAAACATACCAATTGTATTAACTAACGACATGGTTAAAAATCGTTAGTTAATAAAATTATCTGGGTGCTCTACCAACTCAGTTTAGGGCTTATGCAATTGGTTGCAAGGAACTAATTGCAACCAATTGTGACAGAGTATGTCAAAAGTAACAACTCAATTATTATGGGTTGATAGATAAAATTTCAAGTAAGGTTTTGTAAATTTTTAATTTAGGGGTGCCGTCTGTATACGGACTAATCGCTAAAAGCGGGAAAGGTAGTGCTGATTTTAAAGTTTCTAAATTGGCGTCTTGTTCACGCATGTTTGGGTCTACATGATTTGCAATCCAACCCACACAATTTACACCGAGCGCTTTAAAGTGAGCAGCTGTCAATAGTGCGTGATTAAGGCAACCAAGCTTCATGCCTACTACTAGCACAACATTAAGGTTTTGTGATTTAACCCAATCGCTGAGTAAATCGGTTTCGTTGATAGGTAAACACCAACCGCCTGCACCTTCTGTAAGAATATAATCGGTATTGAGTGCTTTTACATTTGCATAAGCAACATCAAGTTTATCAAATGTCAGTCTGTCACCTACTTGGGCAGCTGCAATATGCGGTGCAATGGGTGGCTCATAGGTAAAGGGGTTAACTATGTTATATTTAGCCCCAATTGATGAGCTTTCCATTAAGGTTAATGCATCATCATTGACTAGCTGTCCAAATGCTTCTTCTGCACCTGCTGCAATGGGTTTAAAACCCACCGCACGCTGTTTATGTTGCGCTAGTAAGTTTAATAATAAACTGGTGACATGGGTTTTTCCGGCATCGGTGTCTGTACCCGTGATAAAAAATTCTTTCATTTTTGAGTTAATTCTATTTTTCTAGTTCTAAAAGGACAACTTGATAGCTCACTCTAGCATGCCCATCAACCAGAGGGTATGCCCTACAAACACTATTAAGTGCCTGCCTCGTTAATAACCCTTGGCGTTTTTGCTTAGTTTGCAATGAGGTAGCACCAATCGCTTTTATCGACCGCAGCGCATCTAAAGGAGAGTTATAGGCATCTATATAACATCTATCAGCGGCAAAATTGAGTTTAAACCCCGCCAATTTTGCATACTCAATAATGTGACTAGCACAATGAAACTGATTAATATGGTTTTGCTCATCTAAACAAGCAAAAGCCTGTTTGATTTCTTTGAGCGATCCATCTACCACGCAGCTTAAATAAACCTTACCGCCCGCTTTTAATGCGGAAAAAAGATTTTTAAGTAGTGCCTCTAAATCAGCAGACCATTGCATTGCAAAATTACTAAACACACAATCTAGCGAACTTTGCTGTAATGGTAGGTTGTCCATATCAGCACACACTTTTAAACAATGCGGGTTTTGTTCTGTGCTGAGCATGGAATGACTTAAGTCCATTGCCAATACAGTATCAAAGTGTGTTTTAAGCATAGCCGTGTTAACTAAAGGCCCAGCACCTAAATCAAGGCAAGTACCCTGCTGATGTTTACTGGCCATCATTTTGAATAAGTGCGCAGCCGCTTGTTTTTGAACATTAGCATGGCTCGCGTAATTTGCAGCCGCTTTAGAGAACTTAGTTTGTGTTGTTAGCTTATTACTGTGTTGAAAGCTTAAAGGCGCTTGCAGTTGAACACTCATAAACACTCCACTAGCGAATAAACCAGCTGTTTTATATCCTCAGCTTGATGCGCGCTACTTATGGTTACTCTAAGTCGTGCCGTATTAAATGGCACCGTGGGAGGTCGAATAGCAGTTAACCACACGCCTTTATTTTTAAGATTATTAGCAACAGCAAGAGTATGTTCTGCATCGCCCAGTACCAAAGGCTGAATAGCCGTTGTTGATTCCATTAATGCTAAGTTATGCTCTTTAGCTAGCGCTCTAAAGTAGGTAATATTCTCTGTCAGCTGAGAGCGTCTCTTATCTGCTTTTAGTAACTTTTCGAGTCGTTCAAGAGTACAACTTGCCATCAGTGGTGACATCGCCGTTGAATATATGTATTCACGATTAAACTGCAACATGTAATCAATCATTTGCTTTGATGCAAGCAAGCAAGCGCCACTACTTGCCAATGCCTTGCCAAAGGTGATGATCAGTAAATCAGGCTTGATTGCCTCACAGCTCCCTAAGCCTTGCTCGCCCAATACGCCAAAGCCATGGGCGTCGTCAATCATCAGCCACGCATTGTATTGTTTAGCGAGTTTACAGAGTGCTTCAATGGGGGCTTGATCGCCATCCATCGAAAACACCCCTTCGCTCACTATGAGCTTATGCTTTGCTTTCGACTTTTGTAACCGAGACTCTAAGTGCTTAAGGTCGTTATGATTAAAGCGCACCATGGCAGCGGCAGAATGAAGTCCGCCATCAATTAAGCTGGCATGATTAAGCTTATCTTGAAAAATTGCCGATGATTGCGCCACGCTTTTATCTTGAAACAACGCTTTTAATACGCTGCTATTAGCACTAAATCCGCTATTAAATAACATGGCGCTTTCATAGCCTAATAACTCGCATAAACGCTGCTCAAGCTGTTGTTGTGGTTTATTATAACCATTCACTAATGCTGAACTGTGGCTACCTAGATGCTGCGCATGTATTTCAATAAAATCATCAGCAAAGCCAAGGTAGTCATTACTGGCAAAATTTAAATACTGTTTACCTGCAACCTGAATAAAGCGCCCACTTGATTGCTCAACAAGTTGTCGCTTTCTCAGTAATGCATCTGCTTGTCGGTCAACAAGATGCTCGGCAATAAAATCAAAAGCCATTTAAATATTACGCTTCGTAAAATAGTTCTGATGTTGCTTTATCAGCAACTTTTGATGAAAGTGATGCTGCAACCGCTTCATCAGAATAATCTTCACGTGTTTCTGGGTTCATGCCTAATTTTTTAATCAGCATCATGTCTGCGTCTGCTTCAGGGTTTTCTGTAGTCAGTAGTTTATCACCGTAGAAAATTGAATTAGCACCAGCAAAGAAACACATAGATTGCATTTGTTCATTCATCGCCGTACGACCAGCTGATAAGCGAACATAACTTTTCGGCATCATTATACGTGCAACAGCAATGGTACGAATAAACTCAAAGTGGTCTAAGTCTTCGACATCTTCAAGTGGCGTGCCTTTAACCTTAACCAACATATTAATTGGCACACTCTCTGGCTGCTGCGGCAAATTAGCTAATTGCATTAATAAACCAAAACGGTCAGCTGCCTGCTCGCCCATACCAACAATACCGCCAGAGCACACTTTCATGCCGGCATCACGCACGTTATCGATGGTGTTTAAACGGTCTTGGTAAGTACGTGTTGTAATGATCTGCTGGTAATACTCAGGTGATGTATCTAGGTTATGGTTGTAGTAATCAAGGCCCGCGTCTTTTAATGCATGGGCTTTTTCGTTATCTAGCATGCCAAGCGTCATACAGGTTTCAAGGCCTAGCTCTTTAACCTCTTTTACCATTTTTGAAATATAAGGCATGTCACGTTCTTTCGGATCAGACCACGCAGCACCCATACAAAAACGGGTTGCGCCTTTTTCTTTTGCAACACGTGCTTGCTCAACCACTTTTTCTACTTCCATTAAACGTTCACGGTCTAAGTCTGTTTTATAATGACCTGACTGAGGACAATATTTGCAATCTTCTGGGCAAGCACCGGTTTTAATCGATAACAAAGTAGAAATTTGTACTTCATTTGGGTTGAAGTTTTCACGATGCACACTGGCCGCTTTAAATAACAAATCATTGAACGGCATTTCGAATAATGCTTTTACTTCTTGGTGAGTCCAATCGTGACGGACAACTGCGTGCTCCATAATAGTCTCTTTTTTTAAATTATTGGGACGGTTTGATTGGCTTAGTCTACGACTTGACGTAACATTGTCAACGAATCGAAGTGATATAAAGTTTACATATGATTAATAAGCAACCAATAGATTTAGATTTTGATCGTGAGCATATTTGGCACCCTTATACTTCTATGACTCAGCCCCTTCCCGTTTACCCAGTCAGTCATGCCAATGCAAATCGTATTTTCTTAGAAACAGGCGAAAGCCTAATAGATGGTATGGCCTCTTGGTGGAGTGCGATTCATGGTTACTGCCATCCTGTTTTAAATGAGGCAATCACTACACAGGTTAGTAAAATGAGCCATGTCATGTTTGGTGGCTTAACTCATGAGCCTGCTGTTGAGTTGTGTAAAAAGCTAGTCAGTATCACACCTAAGTCACTCGATAAGGTGTTCTTAGCCGACAGTGGTTCTGTGAGTGTTGAAGTCGCCATAAAAATGGCCTTACAGTACTGGCTTAGCCAAGGTTACACCAGCAAACAAAAGTTAATGACACCGCTTAAGGGCTACCACGGCGATACTTTTGCCGCCATGAGCGTTTGCGATCCAGTTAATTCAATGCACAGCATGTACTCAGGGTTTTTACCTGAACATGTTTTTGTACCTTCGCCGAGTGCTAAATTTAATGGCGAGTTTAGCTCTGCTGAAGCTGATACACTTGAAAGCTATTTTGCAGCTCACCACCAAGATGTTGCGGCATTTATCATTGAACCCATTGTACAAAATGCTGGGGGCATGAATTTTTACCACCCTGATTACTTAAAACACCTGCGCATTCTTTGTGATAAGTATGATGTTTTACTTATTTGTGACGAAATCGCCACAGGCTTTGGTCGTACCGGCACCTTGTTTGCTGTTGAACACGCCAACATAGACCCTGATATTTTATGTATTGGCAAAGCATTAACGGGCGGCATGATGACCCTATCAGCGACATTAACCACTAGCAAAGTCGCTGTTGGCATTAGTGAGGGTGAAGCCGGCGTATTAATGCATGGCCCAACTTTTATGGGTAACCCGCTTGCCTGTGCCACAGCCTGCGCGAGTATTGATTTACTGTTAGAGCAACCTTGGCAAGAGCAAATTGAACATATAAATGATGTGCTAACAACCCAGCTTGCTAAATGTAAGCCGCTTGATGCAGTCGTTGATGTACGCACATTAGGTGCAATTGGAGTTGTTGAGCTTAATCGAAGTGTAGATGTAGCAAAAATTCAACGCTTTTTTATCGAGCAAGGTGTGTGGATCCGCCCGTTTGGTAAATTAATTTATTTGATGCCGCCTTACATAAGCGACGAACAAAGCTTAACTAAGTTATGCAATGCTATTTATGCAGCCATTGAACAACAGGCGTATTAAAAAAGGAAGCTAATGCTTCCTTTTCCTTTAAACTTTACCATTCAAACATATAAGCCATTTTACTGATCATTCGAAGCGGTACTTTATGTTCACAGCGCTTGGCGTAAAGATGCTGCAATGATTTATCTTTAATTTCACCAACGATCACTTCTTTTACTTGATAACCCAGTGCAGTGGCCGCTTGTGCGTAGGCGATAAATTCCCACTTTTTAATATTAGTGTTATCAACAATTACTAACGGGATTTCTTCTGCTAGGGCATTAATAAAGCGTGCAAGGTTTAGATTGTGATACTCAGATAACTTGTACTTATCAAATTGATACACACCTTCGCTATTGTAAAAATAATCATCTGTTGCGCACACGACATAATCACTTTCATTACCAGCTACCAACTCATCAGCAAGGCTTTGTGCGTAATATGATTTACCTGAGCCTGGTAAGCCGCGAAGAATAAAAACTTGTTTCATAGCACCTGTTATACAATTTAATTAAAGACTAAAGGACAGTTATCCTATTGAGAATTGTTAATAATGCCACAAAATAACCAATTAGCGCAGCGAGAATTTAAATAAACGCAAATTTTACGCAAAATATTGCTGCTATTTTACTCAATTGAAGAAAAACTACTAAAGAGTACGCCTCAATAGTTTTTTTATTTGATTTACGAGGGTAAGATAGTCGATTCAAGTGCAATGCACAGCATTATTATATTAGGCAACTTATATCATTGGAGTGAAGATGAGCCATTTAGCGATTTCAGAGCTATTAAAAGGCAAGGTTGCGGTAGACAGCCAAGTAACAGTAAAAGGCTGGATCCGTACACGCCGCGATTCAAAAGCAGGAATTTCATTTTTAGCCGTTCATGACGGTTCGTGTTTTGATCCTATTCAAGCGGTAGTACCTAATTCACTCAATAATTATGATGAAGTAACACGTTTAACTGCAGGTTGTTCTGTATCTGTAACAGGTGTTCTTGTGCCTTCTGCAGGTCAAGGTCAGTCTTTCGAAATTCAAGCTAACTCTGTAGAAGTATTAGGTTGGGTTGAGAATCCAGACACCTACCCTATGTCTGCGAAACGTCACAGCATTGAATATTTACGTGAGCACGCACACCTTCGCCCTCGTACTAACATCATGGGCGCGGTAACCCGTGTACGTAACTGTTTAGCACAAGCGATTCACCGTTTTTATCATGAGCAAGGTTACTACTGGATCAGCACACCGATCATCACTGCAAGTGACTGTGAAGGCGCCGGTGAAATGTTCCGTGTGTCTACTTTAGATATGCAAAACTTACCACGCACAGATAAAGGCGACATCGATTACAGTGAAGATTTCTTCGGTAAAGAAGCATTCTTAACAGTATCTGGTCAATTAAATGGTGAGACATATGCCTCAGCAATGTCAAAAATCTATACCTTTGGCCCGACTTTCCGTGCTGAAAACTCAAATACATCTCGTCACTTAGCAGAGTTTTGGATGGTTGAACCTGAAGTTGCATTCGCAGATTTAGAAGATATCGCAAAACTTGCTGAAGACATGCTTAAATACGTTTTCAATGCAGTATTAACTGAGCGTCGTGATGATATGGAATTCTTTGCACAACGTGTTGAGAAAACAGCTATCTCTCGTTTAGAAGAGTTCGTAACTAAAGATTTCGCACAAGTTGATTACACAGATGCTATCGAAATCTTAAAAGCGTGTGGTAAGAAGTTCGAATACCCTGTTGAATGGGGTGTAGATTTACAGTCTGAGCACGAACGTTACCTTGCTGAAGAGCACTTTAATGCGCCAGTAGTTATTAAAAACTACCCGCGTGATATTAAAGCCTTCTACATGCGTCAAAACGAAGACGGCAAAACAGTCGCTGCAATGGACGTAGTTGCACCAGGTATTGGTGAAATCATCGGTGGTTCTCAACGTGAAGAGCGTCTAGATGTACTAGATAAGCGTCTAGAAGAAATGGGCTTAAACAAAGAAGATTACAGCTGGTACCGCGACCTACGTAAATACGGCACTGTACCGCACTCAGGTTTTGGTCTAGGTTTTGAGCGTTTAGTTGCATATGTAACAGGTATGGGTAACGTACGTGACGTTATCGCCTTCCCTCGTACAAAAGGCAGCGCGACTTACTAATAAGAAACGCTACATTGTCTAAAAGCCGCTTTCGAGCGGCTTTTTTGTGTGTAAATCATTAAATGTTTTAAAAAATTACAGTATAAAGAATTAGCAAAGCCAGACATATTGCCTATATTGATAAGAAGCTAACTATTAAGGAGTTTGCGTCTACTATGCTATTTCGCTCTATGAAAGCCCTTTTGCTATCTACAACCCTTATCTCTGCACATAGTGCGTATGCAATTGAAGAAAATATTAATTCGAAGCCTATTTTTATTGCAGGCTCAACCACTGTCACTGAACTATTAATCGATATGAAAGCCGACTTAAGCCAAGAGTTTGGCAATAGCATACAAATCAGGCCAATGGGCAGTGATAAAGGCATTAAAGCCATTGCAGAAAATGTTATAGATATCGGCACCAGCTCTCGTTATTTAACAAAAGAAGAACAACAACGTTGGCCTTTTTTAAGGCAAATTATTATAGCCCAAGATGCAATCGCATTTTTTGTAAATAAAAACTTAAACATTACTGAAGTTACCACTAAAAAGCTGAGCGATATCTACCAAGGAAAACTAAAGGCGTGGTCTGAAGTTTCACCTTATACACCTGAGCTCAGTGCCAAAAATGACGAGATCCTACTTTTTAGTAAAGGCACTAGTCACGGTAGTTTTGATGTCTTTTTAGAGTATTTAAATTTAGATTATATTCAAGAACCAGGCAGTAACTTCATACGCTTAAAAATGGCGGGTAATAGAGGTTTATTTTCTAAACAAAAAGTAGAACTTTACGATCAGTTCAATCAAGCATTGGGTATAGTGCAGCGTATTCCAAATGCCATTGCTTACGATTCATATGGCGCTATTAGTAAATTAGAAAATGACAGACGTATTAACAGAGTAACTTTGCTTGAGATTGACGGTGTAAGCCCTTCCGTTGAATCAATTCAAAGTGGCGAATATGCCTTTGTTAGGCCGCTAGTGCTAATTGTAAACACACAATCATCCCGCTCAAAAAAGATTGGCGACAAACTTGCTGTGATTGTTAAATCAAACAAGATTCAACAGAAAATGCTTGAGTTTGGTTACCTTCCGGTAAAACAATGACCTGAAGATATAATACCAACCCGCAATAATAATTAATCATTTTGAGGGATTAAACCTGTCGCTAACTGCGTTAAAAATTTCTCATTTAGAACAACTAAATAACGAAATTTTTGCCTTGTTATCAACAAGGTTTTATTGCCTCAAAATAGACTACTTAATTAAGCGGATTGGTATAAAACGAAAAAAAGCTGCGCACCTAAAAGGTGAACAGCTTTTAACAACCAGAATCGTTATGAATTACAGAGCGCTTTCAAGCTCTGGTAACACATCAAATAAATCAGCAACTAAACCATAGTCAGCGACTTGGAAAATTGGTGCATCAGGGTCTTTATTGATGGCAACAATCACTTTTGAGTCTTTCATACCTGCTAAATGTTGAATCGCACCACTGATACCCACAGCAATATATAAATCTGGCGCAACAATTTTACCGGTTTGACCTACTTGCATATCGTTTGGTACAAAGCCCGCATCAACAGCAGCACGTGAAGCACCAATGGCTGCGCCTAGTTTGTCGGCAATACCATTTAATAACGCAAAGTTTTCACCATTTTGCATACCACGACCACCTGAAATAACCACAGGTGCTGCAGTAAGCTCTGGACGCTCAGATTCAGTTTGTTCTTCTGATACAAACTCACTCAGACCAACAGAACCTTTACCAGTAACACTAGTTACAGCTACTGGCGCTTGCTCTTGTGCAATATCAAAGCTACTTGCACGAACAGTAATAACCTTTTTGCTATCTAGTGATTTAACTGTCGCAATTGCATTACCTGCATAAATAGGACGCTTAAAGGTATCTGCATCAATAACGTCGATGATTTCAGAGATTTGTGCAACATCTAAAAGTGCAGCAACACGTGGCATAAAGTTTTTACCCGTTGTTGTTGCGCTTGCGACAATGTGTGAATAGTTATCAGCTAAAGATAAAACTAGATCAGCTAGGTTTTCTGCAAGTTGATTAGCATAAGCTGCATCATCGGCAATCAGTACATTGCTAACACCTGCAATTGACGCTGCTTGCTCGCTCATTGCAGCTAAATTTTCGCCGGCAAGTAGTAAATCTACATCAAAGCCTAGTTTAACAGCAGCAGTAATCGTTTTATTGGTTTCAGGCTTTAGAACACCTTTATCGTGTTCGGCTATCACTAATGTTTTCATTTAGATCACCTTCGCTTCTGTTTTTAACTTTTCTACTAATGTCGCAACATCTTCAACGACAATACCGCCACTGCGTTTTTCTGGCTCGTTTACTTCTACCAGCTGTACGCGAGGCGCAAGGTCTACACCTAGGCTGTCAGCAGCAATTACATCTAGAGGTTTACGCTTTGCTTTCATAATGTTTGGTAAAGAAGCATAGCGCGGTTCATTTAAACGTAAGTCTGTGGTTACGATAGCAGGGAATTTAAGAGCGACTGTTTGTAAGCCACCGTCTACTTCACGCGTTACATTAACAGTACCTGCTTGAACATCGACTTTAGATGCAAAGGTACCTTGGCCACGACCCGTTAAAGCAGCAAGCATTTGACCGGTTTGATTGTTGTCAGAGTCAATCGATTGCTTACCTAAAATAACCAGCTCAGGTGATTCTTGCTCTACAATCTTGCTAAGTAATTTAGCAACATGTAAAGATTCAAGCTTTTCTTCTGTTTCAATATGAATGGCTTTATCAGCACCGAGTGCTAAGGCCGTACGTAATTGCTCTTGAGATGATTTATTACCAATAGTTACAGCAACAACCTCAGTGGCAGTTCCTGCTTCTTTTAAACGAATAGCTTCTTCAATTGCAATTTCACAAAATGGGTTCATCGCCATTTTTACATTAGCTAGATCAACATCCGTTTTATCGGCTTTAACGCGTGCTTTGACGTTGTAGTCAATTACTCTTTTAATTGGAACGAGGACTTTCATCGTGACTCCATCAATTGTGTGTTCTCAAAGTTGACCTAAACGTCAACTTATTTATTTTATGAATTCAGACTACTTCCTGTTGACGTAAACGTCAACCTAAAATAACCTTAAAGTATTCACAGCCTGTAACGTTTCATTTGCAAGTATGAAATAAGGTTCTTTATAGCAGGTCCGTCACCGAGAAGAGGTTTATATGGTCGAACGCGAAACCATGGAATTTGATGTAGTCATCGTAGGCGCAGGCCCAGCAGGTTTATCAACTGCGATTAGATTGGCTCAACAAGCACAAGAAAAACAACAAGAATTAATGATCTGTGTGGTAGAAAAAGGCTCTGAGGTGGGCGCACACATTTTATCGGGTGCGGTTTTTGAAACTAAAGCGCTAGATGAATTATTACCTGATTGGCAGTCATTAGGCGCTCCAGTTACCACTAAAGTAACGCAAGATGATATTTACTGGTTCAATAACAGTGAAAAAGCCACCAGCATCCCCCACTTTGCTAGCCCTAAAACATTCCATAACGAAGGCAATTACATTGTCTCTATGGGTAATGTATGTCGCTTTTTAGCAGAGCAAGCGGAAAACTTAGGGGTAGAAATATTCCCTGGCTTTAGTGCTCACTCTTTGATTATTGAAGACGAAACAGTGAAAGGCATTATCACTGGCGATATGGGCCTTGATAAAGACGGCAACGAAAAAGATGGTTATATGCCGGGTATGGAGCTTAGAGCTAAATACACAGTATTTGCAGAAGGTTGCCGCGGTCATTTAGGTAAAGAGCTAATCAAACACTTTGCCCTTGATAAAGATGCATCACCACAGCATTACGGTTTAGGATTCAAAGAAATTTGGCAAATCGACCCGAGTAAACACAAAGAAGGCACAGTAGTTCATGGCACAGGCTGGCCGTTAACCGGTGATACCAGTGGTGGTGCATTTATGTATCATAGCGATAACAACCAAGTTGTGGTGGGCTTAATTGTTGACCTTAACTACTCAAACCCACATCTAAGCCCGTTTGATGAATTTCAGCGCATGAAACATCACCCTGTCTTTAAAGATGTTTTAGAAGGCGGAGAACGTATAGCCTATGGCGCAAGAGCCATTGCCAAAGGTGGCCTGCGCTCTTTACCGAAAATGCACTTCCCGGGGGGGTTACTTGTAGGTTGTGATGCGGGCACATTGAACTTTGCCAAGATCAAAGGTAACCACACAGCCATGAAATCAGGCATGGTTGCCGCTGATGTGATCGTTGCAGCCCTTAGCAACGGTAAAGAAAATGCCGATTTAACTGAATATAAATCAGCCTTTGAACAAAGCTGGGCGTACAAAGAGCTTTATCAATCGCGTAACTTTGGCCCTGTTATGCATAAACTTGGTAAGTTCTTAGGTGGTGCTTATAACACCCTCGATCAAAACCTATTTGGTGGCAACTTACCATTTAACTTTGAAGACAACATGCCAGATCATGCCACATTAGTTGCAGCTGACCAGGCCGAAAAAATCGATTACCCGAAAGCAGACGGCAAGCTTAGTTTCGATAAACTTTCATCGGTGTTTTTATCAAATACCAATCATGAAGAATCACAGCCATGCCATTTAAAGCTAAATGATAACTCGATTCCAATTAAGGTGAATTTACCGCAATTTGATGAGCCAGCACAACGCTACTGCCCTGCGGGAGTTTACGAAGTACAAGAAGTTGAAGGTGAAAAAGAGTTTGTGATCAACTCACAAAACTGTGTGCACTGTAAAACCTGCGACATAAAAGACCCAAGTCAAAACATTACTTGGGTAACACCTGAGGGAGCTGGCGGGCCAAACTATCCTAATATGTAACGCACGTTACTCATTTAATTAAAATTTATCCTAAATTGCAGGGGCTTCGGCCCCTTTTTTAGGCTATGCTGAAAATGTCGTGTTTTATAAAAGTGAGTAAAGTATGCCGTCTTCAAGTGTAACCTTTCGTTTTTTAGCTGAACCTACTGATGTCAATTTTGGCGGTAAAGTTCATGGTGGTGTGGTAATGAAGTGGATTGACCAAGCTGGTTACGCCTGTGCTGCAGGTTGGAGTGGTCATTACTGCGTAACTGTCTCAGTTGCGGGTGTAAAGTTTCAGCGCCCTATTTTGGTTGGCCAAATAGTCGAAGTGAAAGCTAGTATCGCACACACAGGTAAAACCAGTATGCAAATCTTTATTCAAGTACGCTGCGGCGACCCTAAAACCCAAAACCTAGTTGAAACCAATCATTGTGTTATTAGTTTTATTGCTATGGATGAAGCAGGCTACCCAATCGAAGTACCTTCATATACAGCCGTAACAGACGAAGAAAAGAAAATCGAAAACTATGCGATAAAAATGAAAGAGATCGCGATAGAAACAGAAACCCTTTTACAAAAAGCCTAAAAGCTTAAAGCAACAAAAAATTATAAACCGTACCTAGTAACTTCTACAGAGCACCCTGAAATTGTTACGACTGCCAAACTGAATGCCTGATTACAGTTTCAACAAACTGCACAAAAAACCACTTAAAAAAGCCTAAAAACAATACTTTAGGCTTTGTTTTAAGCTTGGCATTGCCGTTGCAATACTCCTTGTGAATGACGCGAAACATTCGTTTATTTATTTTATAAAGGAGCTATTAAATGATTAAAGCAATTTCACTTTCTGCACTTTCTTTAGCACTACTAGGTTTTAATAATGCTGCACATGCAGATATTACCGAAATGGATTCTCCGCGTATTTATACCGGTATCGGCTACGGCCAATATTCTTTTGAGTTTGAAGACAGTGAAAATGACACTGACTTTGATGACGATTCACAAATGCTGAAAGGTTATATTGGTACTCAGTTTAACAAGTACTTGAGCCTTGAACTTGCCTATCAAAATTTTGATGAAGTAAGCGATATCGATTCTAAAGCCGAAATTGACGGTGTTTCATTAGCAGCACGCTTAGCAGCCCCAATTACAGATAGCTTTTCTGTTTATGCCAAAGGTGGTTGGCTAGAGTGGGATGCTGAAATTGAGCAAGACCTAGGCGAGCTTGGCAGTATCAGTGCTGATACAGACGGTGGTGATGTATTTTATGGTGCAGGTGTAGAATATGCTTTCACAACAAACATGCAAGTACGTTTAGAGTATGAGCGCTATAAATTAGAAGATGATATTGACCCAGATATGGATGTAGCGTCTGTATCATTCCAATACATGTTTTAATTTAGACTACATAGTCTAAATATTAAAAGGCAGTCTCGACTGCCTTTTTTTACGTTTGCATGTAAAATGTCGGCAGATTTTCTTAACGACAATGCACAATGAGCGAATACCAATTAACTGCCGTCGGCCATATTCAATCTCCTTATAAACAAAAGTTTGCCATACCTCGCCAACCTCGTTTGGTTCCTGAGGCTAAAGCAAAGCTGGTATTCAGCAGCGATTTTAATCGTGAAGAGTTTGTACGCGGCCTCGATGAATTTAGCCATATTTGGTTACTATTCAGATTTCATGAAACCGCAGATAAAGGCTATTCAGCAATGGTGAGACCCCCTCGCCTAGGCGGTAATGAACGTAAAGGTGTATTTGCAACACGTGCAACCTTTCGCCCAAATGCTATAGGCATGAGTGCTGTAAAACTTGAAGGCATTGAATATAAAAATGGTCAATTAAGCTTATTGCTTTCAGGTATCGATTTACTCGATGGCACACCTATTTTAGACATTAAACCTTATTTGCCCTACTCAGACGCAATGACCGATGCCACCGCAGGCTTTGCCGATACCCGACCAGAAACCGATATGAGCGTTGAGTTTAGTGAAGAAGCCCTGGCGTTTATCGAAAAACAGACCGAACAACCTGAATTAAAAGCGTTTATAAGCAATGTATTAAAGCAAGATCCTCGCCCAGCTTATAAAAAGCAACGTGACTCAGAACAAAGCTACGGCATGACCTTATATGATTTTAATATTAGGTGGCATGTTCAGGACAATCATAATACAGTGACCAGCATTGAAAAATGCTAGTTTTTAGCATATAGCGCTTTAGTGTCAGTGCTTCCACTGGTAAACTTAGCGCCTTGTTATTACTCAAACGTCTTGAGTAAACGATAATAATTTTAACACTACTTGGAATAGAGATGCGTACCAGTCAATATATACTCGCAACACTTAAAGAAACTCCGTCTGATGCAGAAATTGTTTCTCATCAATTAATGCTACGAGCAGGCATGATCCGCCGCGTTGCGTCGGGTTTGTATACATGGTTGCCCTCTGGTCTACGCGTACTTAAAAAAGTAGAAAACATCGTACGTGAAGAAATGGATAAAGCAGGCGCTATCGAAATGTTAATGCCTATAATCCAACCAGCTGATCTTTGGGAAGAGTCTGGTCGTTGGGAGCAATTTGGTCCTGAATTACTTCGTATTAATGACCGTCACAACCGCCCATTTGCACTTGGCCCTACACACGAAGAAGTGATCACTGATTTTGTACGTAAAGAAGTAAACTCTTATAAGCAATTACCGCTTACTCTTTACCAAGTACAAACAAAAGTACGTGACGAAGTTCGCCCTCGTTTTGGTGTAATGCGTGCTCGTGAATTTACGATGAAAGATGCTTACTCTTTTCACTTAAGTGATGAGTGTTTAGAGAAAACTTACCAAGTTATGCACAAAGCTTACTGCAACATCTTCGAGCGCCTTGGTCTTGATTACCGCCCTGTTATCGCTGATACCGGTTCTATCGGTGGTAGCGTGTCACATGAATTCCATGTGCTTGCAGAATCAGGCGAAGATGCAATCGCATTTAGTGATGCAAGTGATTATGCTGCAAATATCGAAAAAGCAGAAGCACTGGCACCGACTGAAGACCGCCCAGTTGCAAGCAAAGAACTAAAAGTGTTCCCAACGCCTGATGCAAAATCAATTGCTGAGCTTAAAAAGCACTATGGTGTTAAACCTCATCGCGGTGTAAAAACATTAATCGTGTATGGCGCACCAGATGAAAACGAACAACGTGGTTTAGTTGCCCTTGTATTACGTGGCGACCATGATCTAAACGAGTTAAAAGCTGAGAAACACCCGCTTGTTGACTCACCGCTTGAAATGGCAAAAGAAGAAGACATCGTTGCTGCTATTGGCGCAAAACCAGGTTCATTAGGCCCAGTCGGCCTATCAATGCCAATAATTGTTGACCGCACAGCTAACGTAATGGCTGATTTTGTAGCTGGTGCTAATAAAGATGGTGAACATTTCAGCGGTATCAACTGGGATCGCGATGTAGAAAACTACGAAGTGGCTGATATCCGTAATATCGTGGAAGGCGATCCAAGCCCGTGTGGCCAAGGTTCACTGCAAATTAAACGTGGTGTTGAAGTTGGCCATATTTTCCAACTTGGCACTAAGTACTCAGAAGCAATGAAAGCAGGCGTATTAAGTGAATCAGGTAAAAACCAAGTAATGACAATGGGTTGTTACGGCATAGGTGTATCACGTATCGTAGCTGCCGCTATTGAGCAAAACAACGACCAATACGGTATTAAATGGCCGCAACCTATCGCACCATTTGATTTAGCAATTGTACCTATGAACATGCATAAGTCTCATCGTATTCCTGATATTGCAGATAACCTTTACAAAGGTTTAAAAGATGCAGGTTTAGATGTGTTGTTTGATGACCGTAAAGAGCGCCCTGGCGTTATGTTTAACGACATGGAATTATTAGGTGTGCCTTTCACGCTGGTTATTGGTGAGCGTAACCTTGATGAAAATAAGGTGGAGCTTAAAAACCGTCGTACTGGTGAAAAGCTAATGCTTGATTTAGACAGTGCCGTTTCCGAAATTGCCGCACTTGTTAAAGGCTAATTAAGTCAGCTCAACAAAATATAAAAAACCGCTTCGGCGGTTTTTTTGTATTTCTTAATTGTCATAGATGTTTCGCTAAAGCGTCTTTTAACTGTCATTGATTCTGCCTAGCATTTACTTTATTACACCATGAGTAAATGCCATGAATAACACCACTTGCAGTAGTAAAACCCACTATCCTGCCGTTTGGATTTCCGACGTTCACTTAGGTTATAAAGACTGCCAAGCGCAGTATTTACTAGACTTTTTAAATGCGATTGAATGCGATGTTCTGTATTTGGTCGGTGATATTGTCGATTTATGGTCGATGAAACGACAGTTCTTTTGGCACCCTAGTCATTATGATGTATTAGCGCTTATTCAACAAAAAGCGAAAGATGGCACTCGAGTGATCTATATACCGGGTAACCACGACGAAACCTTTCGCCATTATGCCAATGATTCATTATTCGGTATTGAAGTACATAAACAATATATCCATACCACAAAAGCCAACAAACGGTTTTTACTGTTGCATGGCGACGATTTTGATTCAGCAACCCGCTACAACAAATTAATCAGTATTGCGGGCGATGCAGGATACGACTTTTTACTTTTTTTAAATCGTTGGACTAATCGCATTCGCCGTTTATTTGGCGGTAATTATTGGTCATTGGCCTCTTGGATAAAAGCGCGAGTGCATAAAGCACGTGAAGCAATTGACGCATTTGAAAAAGCGGCAATCCACGAAGCAAAAAAACAAGCCGTCGATGGCATCATTTGTGGGCATATTCATCACCCAGCCGTTAAAGTGGTTGATGGAATTTTGTATTGCAATGATGGCGACTGGATTGAGAGCTGCACTGCATTAGTTGAAGACAGCTCTGGCCGTATTGAGTTATTGCACTGGAGTGAAACACAAAAAGTGATTCACTCTGCTGATATTAGTACATTAACGCCTAAACCTGCATTTAATAAAGATCGTGATGCCGCTTAAGTCTTCAGCCACATTGAGAGCTTTTTACGCAATGTGGCTTGTTTAATTGGCTTGGTGATATAGTCGTTCATACCAACACTGAGGCATTTTTCTCTATCGCCAGCCATCGCGCTTGCGGTCATGGCTATGATCACCACATCTTGGTATTTTTCACCTGTTTTGCCCTGCCTGATTGCTTTGGTACAGTCATACCCATTTAGGTTTGGCATTTGGCAATCCATCAAAATCAGATCAAATTGAGTTTCGCTGTTATTCAATACCTCAATTGCTTCAAGACCATCGCTGGCTGATTCAATATGAACAAGACTATCTCTTAAAATCGCTTTGCTTACCTCAATATTAATCATGTTATCGTCGACGATCAGCACTGAACGAGATGTTAAATCAAGCTCAATAATTTCTTTTGTATCTGTATTTTTACGCTCAATAACAGAATCATTGTTATTAAATAAAACAGCGAGTTTATAGGCTAATTCATCAGGAGTGACAGGTTTTGCAATAACAGTACAATTGTTCGGTAATGTTTCTTTTTGTTTGAGTGATGCCATAACACCTAAAATTAATACACAGGTGTCGGAGTATTTATTTGCAAAACTCAACACATTGTTTAGTTCTGGGTGTTTATGATCAATGATAAGTAAATCTAACTCATTGAAAACATTGTCAGGTATATCACTTAATCGAGAAACATTCGATGGCTGAGGCTGACAAGTTTTCTCTAATTGGGTTTCTATGTTTTGACCAAGCAGATCATATAAAACTGCACAACCAATGTGTTTGTTATTCAAAGACGTAATCGCCCCCTGCTCTTTTAATGAGGCACTGAGTGACACTGTGATACTGGCACAAAAGCGGCTGCCCTTTCCTTTTTCACTTTCAACGATAATATCACCGCCCATCAACTGAGCGAGTTTTCGGCTTATTGAAAGGCCTAAACCACTGCCACCATAATGGCGTGTTGTACTTGAGTCCTCTTGAGTAAACACTTCAAACAATTTACTTTGGTTTTCTTTCGAAATACCAATACCTGTATCTTCAACTACAAAGCTTAGGCAAAGCGACTTATCTGTATGCAGCTGTTCCTTAACCGTTAAACTAACATGACCTTTATGAGTAAACTTAAATGCATTACTGAGTAAATTATTGAGAATTTGTTTTAAGCGGTGGCTATCCCCCATCACGGTTCGCTGAGTAATATCATGCGCATCGAACAGTATCTCAATACCTTTTTTCTGACCTTGAACAGCCATCGATGTTATTAAATCACTGCACACTGAAACGACATCAAATTCGTGACTATCTAAATCAAGTTTACCAGCTTCAATTTTTGAAAAATCTAGAATGTCATTAATCAGTGTCATCAATGAGTTAGCGCTGGTATTTGCATAATGTAAGTATTGCATTTGCTGAGTAGATAATGGCTCTTCTTCAAGCATTTCGAGCATGCCAAGTACACCATTCATCGGGGTGCGGATTTCATGGGAGATATTGGCGACAAATTCACTTTTAGCTTTACTTGCAGCTAATGCTTCTTCGGTGGCCTTTTCGAGCTCGGCTGTGCGGCTTTTCACTTTTTCTTCTAATGTCACATTAAGCTTTTCTAGTTGATGTTGAGCGCACTTAAGTGAATCAATATTGCGTAGTATTGCCGCTATTTGATATTGCTGTTTTGCTGCATCAAAAACAGGTGTCATGGTAATCGAGAAATAATGTGTGCTTAGCTCGCTGATGTGAACCGCTTCAAACGAGCACCGCTGCCCTTCTTTAATGGCTTGTGCAATCCCTTGAAAATCTTCATCGTTATAATTAAACAAGGTATCAAAATGGGTGGTTTGCTCTGTTATACCAAAAAACGTTTGTGCCGTTTCATTGGCATTACAAATAACACCATTTGGCTGAACCATAATAATGGCATCTGTTGAGTTTTCTATAATTTTACTGTTCTTTTCTTTTAGAAAACTGAGCTCAATTTTTCTGTTGATGTCACGTTGATAGATTATAAATAACATCAGCACAACTAAAATGATTAAGCATAAAATGCCAATAAACCTTAATCGTTTTTGATGTATTTCATTCAGCAGTGTATCAGTGCTTATAGAGACAGCCAGTGTAAACGGCTGCATATGTACACCATCTTTAAACTCAATAATTTTATCTAGATAAAGTTTTTCAGGTAGGTTTACTACGTCAAAAAAATCAACTGAACTAATTTTGAGGTCGGCACTAAATTCCTCTGACCAATAATGTGGATCATCTAACTCAAAACTAAAACGGTATGATTCCTCTGGATGATAGATAAATTGTTGTTGAGCATTTAACAGATAAACAGAGAATTTATCTGATGATTTGCTTGTTAGCTTGTTAATAAGATCTTCTGCATAATAATTGAGGATAAGAACAGCAAAGGGCTTACCTTCGTTATCTTTCACCAGCTTTGCAATCCGGTATGTGCTGGTATAAGGCTGTTGTAAACGACCATTTTCGCGGTTGTAGTTAATTGGTGATAAGTAGATTTGACCATTTTCAAGCTTTGCCGTAATTTGCATGTAATCACGTTGGCCTTTGTGTTGTAAGTCCTCCTCACTAATTCTAAAGACCTGTTTATTCACACTATCAACGCGTACAACCTCTTTGCCGTTATCAGCAATGTAGATATAACGAGCCTGAGCTAAGTCTTTATCTGTTGTCATAAAACCAGTAAAGATTTTAGCTAGGCGATCTTTCCATGCCGAGATAGGCGTGCCTAAAACGGGATCTATATTTTGATCATTGGTTGCGCGCATAATTGCAAGCACTGGCGGCGTTGAATCTAAAAAGTTAAGTGCAGAAATATTCTCTCTTAAACTTGTTTTTAGTACACTTTCTTTAGTGTCGAGCTCTCTTTGCATCTGTTCAAAGGTGCGGCTGAACACATCCTCTCTAAGGTCGTATTCATACTTTACAGTTACAAAAATAGCCAATAGCAAGAGAATACAAAAAGCAAGTATTGGTAATTTGTGACGTTGATAGAAATGCGCTGAATGTCCAGAATCCATTGAATCGAAAGCCTTCTTTTCTACTCTGCTTTAGAGTATAGGAGAGAATAGTAATAAAAGCGGAGTATACAGAAAATATATTAATTAATAAGGATTAGCAGGTACTTAGCTTGCCTTACAAACAAATAAAGCACCAAAATGGTGCTTTATTATTAGGTAAAATCAGTATCTCTTATCTAAATAAGACATCTTCTTTATTAAACCATTTAACGCAAAACGCGAGTAATGCACCTGCCACAATCACTGTCGCTAAGAAAATTAAACCCACGAGTGTGTAATCAACTGTACCTTTAATAATTTCTTTGATTGCCAAAGCTACATTTGTAACAGGAATAAAAGCAGTTTTGCTCGTCAGTTCAACATTTGGCATCAAGGCAACCATAATTGGGAAAATTACACCCATGCTAAGTGGTGCCATGTAGTTTTGCGCTTCTTTAAAGGTTCGCGCATAAATTGAAATAGCCAACGCTAATGATGAGAAGATTGCGGCAATAGGTAATAACAACACAAAAATCAGCCCTAAATCTAATACGGTTAAAGAGCTAAATGCGTTTTTAACAACTGCTAAATCTACAAATGCAATGGCCACTGATATCCATACACCCATACTGAGTACAGTAATGGTGGTTGTTGCAATAGAAGAAGCAAGTAAGGTTACAAACTTACCTAACACCAGCTGTGTACGGGTGATTGGTGTAAGTAGAAGGGTTTCGAGGGTACCGCGCTCTTTTTCCCCAGCTCCTAAATCAATCGCCGGATACGTTGCGCCCATCAATACCAGAGGAATAAGTAGATAAGGAATAAACCCACCTATTTTCTCGCCAAGATTTTCACGTTTATCTGCAGTGTCGACCTTCACAACTTTAATAGGCTCGATAATGGCAGCTTGTTGCTCTTCTGATACACCAAAGCTTAATAGTTTGTTTGTACGCAGCGTATCGCCATATTCTTTTGCCAGTTCTTTTACACGGTCAAATAGGAAGTTAATTGCTTTTGCGTCGTTATACACAACTTGCCATTCGCTTTGCTTTGCATCATCTAACGTTTGCTTAGCGTCTGACGGTAAATAGATACCCATGTCTATGGTGCCTGCTTTTACCGCTTTAGTGAGATCTTCTACCGTATTAAAGGTTTCGTCGCCTTTATATAAAGCAAAGCTCTTATGGTAAAACACCTTATCTGTAAAATCTTGCGCGTAATTACCATTGATAATAGCGTAAGTATGGACCTCTTGTTCTGCCTCTAACGCCGCTTGTGAACTAATAAAGGCCATAACAGCAAATAAAAGTGGGAAGATAGCAACCGGTAGTGCAACAACGAATATCAATGTTTTACGGTCACGTAATAGCTCTTTTAATTCCTTTTTAAATACTTCAAACATCACGGCTCTCCGTTAAAATATTCATAAACGCTTGGTTTAATTCTTCACTTTGACCTGTTTGTTTAAACTCATCTAAGGTGCCATCAAAGCAACTAATTCCTTGGTTTATCACTGCAACACGGTCACAAAGTAAGGCAACTTCATCTAAATGGTGCGTTGAGAAAATAACTGGTGTGCCCTGCTCTTTAAGGCCGCGAATAAAGTTAATTACGGTTTGCGTAGTCATAATATCTAAACCAGTTGTCGGCTCATCAAGAATAACCACATCAGGATGATGAACAACAGCACGGGCAATATTGGCTTTTTGCTTCATACCTGTTGAAAGGTTTTCGGCGCGTTTATCAATAAAGCTGTGCATATCAAGTAAGGTGAATAGCTCATCACAACGAGCGGCTACCGCTTTTTTACTCATGCCATGTAAACGGGCAAAGTATTCAACGTTTTCTTTAACTGTTAAACGCCCATATAAGCCGGTACTACCTGACAGAAATCCAATTGATTTGCGGCCAACCAATGGCTTTTTAACGATATCGTGACCAGAGATGGTAATGCTGCCTTCATCTGGTTTTAAGGCTGTTGAAATCATTCTAAGGGTGGTTGTTTTACCGGCACCATTTGGGCCGAGTAAACCGAGTACTTCACCTTTGTTACATTGAAAGCTGACGTCTCTTACAGAATGAAAAAACTCTTTATCTTCACGGGGGTCTACGTTGTCCGTTTTATTTTTTTTATGATCTTTTGTTAGCTTAAACTTCTTTTTAAGCCCTGCCACTTCAATCATGTGCGTTTCCTTCGTTTCGGTCTAAAGTAATCAGTGTTACTGTAAAATTCTGGATCTTCATTGTCAGTCCACCATCCTGGTACGCCTAACAAGGGTAAGGGTGATAAGTTTTTATTATCACGCAAACAATCATCAAGCTTTATCATCTCATAAAGACGTTGATCTAGATACGCATATTGCTCGCTTAAATCTTTACAAAATATGTCATCAGGAACAATTACAAATAATGCTTTACCCGTTAAACCAATATACGGCTGAGTGAGCATTTCGTAGTTAGCATGACCAAACATAAATGGCCTAATGCTTTTACCCCAATGTTCACGTTGTTCTACAAAGGCTTGCTGCCATTGGTGGTCGCGTAATTGCTGCTGCCAGCTTTGCTCAGTAATTGCCAGTACCACACCGCATTCGTCAAATAAAGTAAGCGCATTTCGGTGTTTACTACGCTCTTTTAGACCATGCAGTTTAATTTCTTCGATATGCTGATGATTAATCAGCGCTTTGGTTTTTGGAAATAAACACCAAATAAAGCCACCAAAAAGGTCATGCCAATTTTGTTGTCTTGTTGGTACTTGCCCTGTCTCAAATATGATTTGCTCATAATAACGGGTTTCATCAGCAAACTTTTCATCTTCAACAAAGGTTATGGCTTTGCCCTGTGTAGTTTTCGCATTTAGATATTGATTAAACCACTGGCAAGATGGCCAATCTGACAGTTTATCTAAATTAAATAGCGTCGCTAGGTCACTAAAAGCACCCGTTGTCAGGTATTGTGTTGACCATTGCTCGGGAGCAGTAAATCGTTTCATTGCTTATTTTTTAACTTCTTGATGTATTGTGGGTAGTTTACCGTAAAAACTGGTTCTCATTAATAGAACCTCATATACTAATACCACCATAAAACAAAAAAAGAGCTATTATGAAACGCTATTTTCCAATGACAGTCCTTGCAAGTGCCATCCTTGCGGGCTGTGCTTCAACAAGTATCACATCAAGTGATGTCGAAAAAGCCTATCAAAGCATTAATTCAGAGCAATTAGCAGAGCATATTAAAGTGCTTGCCTCTGATGAGTTCGGTGGCCGTGCACCATCATCTAAAGGTGAAGAGCTAACGCTTGCCTATTTAACCGACCAATTAAAAGCATTGGGTTTTGAGCCGGGTAACGGTGATAGCTTCTTACAAGAAGTACCGCTTGTTTCACTAGAAGCTGATTCAGACATGGTACTTACCATTGGCGGCAAAGATTACCAATACAAAAAAGATATGGTAATGGGTAGCAGCCGTATTAGTGCTAAGCAAAGCATTAAAAATTCTGAATTAGTATTCGTTGGCTACGGTGTTAATGCACCAGAATACAACTGGAACGACTACGAAGGCCTAGATGTTAAAGGCAAAACAGTTGTTATGCTGGTAAACGATCCTGGTTTTGCGACGAAAAACCCTGATTTATTCACCGGCGATGCCATGACCTATTACGGTCGTTGGACATACAAATATGAAGAAGCAAGCCGTCAAGGTGCAGCAGGTGCGATTATCATTCACGAAACCGCACCGGCTTCTTACCCATGGTCAGTTGTTGAAAACTCTTGGAGCGGTGAGCAATTTGGTTTCCAAAAAGAAAATAACAACATGGACCGTGTTGCTGTTGAAGGCTGGGTAACAACTGATGTTGCTAAAGAGCTTTTCACAAAAGCAGGCTTAGATTTCGATACAATGAAAGCTAATGCGGCAAAAGGCGCTTACCATGTTGATATGGGCGACCTAACAGCAAGTGTTGAAGTAAATAACACAATCAAAAAGTCAATTTCGTATAACTTTATCGCGACGTTACCGGGTAGCGAAAAGCCAGACGAGCACATCATTTATTCAGCTCACTGGGATCACCTTGGTACTGATAAAACCCGCAAAGGCGACCAAATCTATAATGGTGCCCATGATAATGCAACGGGTACTGCTGGTTTAATAGAAGTTGCTGAAGCATTCGCTACTTTACCTGAGCACCCTAGCCGTTCAATGACTTTCTTAGCAGTTACTGCTGAAGAACAAGGTTTACTTGGCTCGAAATATTATGCTGCAAACCCAGTGATCCCAGCAGCACAAACGGTTGCTAACATAAATATGGATAGCTTAAACCTATTAGGTAAAGTAAAAGACATCAGTGTTGTTGGTATTGGTAAATCAGAAATGGATAGCCTGCTAGAAACAGCTGCTAAAGCACAAGGCCGTACAGTATCTGGTGATCCTAAACCGTCTTCAGGTGGTTATTACCGCTCTGATCACTTTGCATTTGCAAACATGGGTGTACCAGCAATGTATGCCGGTGGTGGTAGTGAAGCTCTTGACGAAGAAACGGCAAATTACCGTAAGCGTATGAGCTTAGTGCTTCGTGGTTGTTATCATCAGCCTTGCGACCGTTACCGTGATGAATGGGATTTATCAGGTGCCGTTCAGGACCTTCAGTTATTCTATCAAGTAGGTTTTGATATCTCAGAACGTAAAGAGTGGCCGACCTGGAATGCAACTTCTGAGTTCCAACGCAAATAGATACAAATGAGATTGATTTTCATTTAAAATCGTAATACAGTGTAACCTGATTAATTTTTAGGTTGCACTGTATGCTCTCACTAACACAAACGAGGTTTATTCCTAATAAAGCGAGGTGTTACATTACGGATAATAAACGCTTAATTTTACCCCTTTTATTACTGATTTCTTTAGCGGTACCTGCAAGCCGAGAATTCACCCTACAAGCGCTGAGTGATGCTTTTTTTCAAGTATCTGTATTTGTTGCAGCCACCTTATTAATCTATTACTACCTTATTGATCGACTTCCTCAATTACAGCTTAGCTATTTACGTGCTAAATCAGGCATTCTAGAGGTGAGCTTTGCATCTATTTTAGGTGCTTTGCCTGGCTGTGGGGGTGCCATTATTGTGGTAACCCAATTTACTAAAAAGCAGGCTAGCTTTGGCTCTGTTGTTGCTGTCTTAACCGCAACCATGGGCGATGCCGCCTTTTTACTGTTAGCAACCCGCCCGCTTGATGGTTTATTAATGATGTTAATCGGTGTTGCTGTAGGTATTATTAGCGGTCAGATAGTTAATACATTTCATAGCCCAGATAAATTTCAACCTGACGAAGCAAGTGAATATACTGAGCAGCCACAATGCCAACCAAGCGCTTTGAAATTTAGCCGCCCTATTTGGAAGTTTACCCTAGTACCAAGCTTGATTATTGCTTCTGTCATAGCTACCAATTCTGACCTTAGCGAATTTAGTCAAAGCGTTAATACTGGCGTCACCCTGTTTGGCTCAATCATGGCGCTATTCACCGTGGTTGTGTGGTCTCTGTCTTCTAAAGGCAGCAGTTATAAGCAAGTAACCAGTGAAGAAGCGCCTTGCACACCTCCCTCAAAGCTCACGAAAGTATTAATGGACACACACTTTGTTACTGCCTGGGTTGTTGCCAGTTTTATGCTGTTTGAAATTCTCGTTAACCTAGTCGGTGTTGATTTAACAGCCTGGTTTTCTGAGTATGCTTATCTTGCACCGCTGGTGGCTGTGGCTATTGGCTTATTACCTGGCTGCGGGCCACAAATCGTCGTAATGACACTCTATATTCAGGGTATTATTCCATTTAGTGCGATGACAGCCAATGCAATTTCAAATGACGGCGATGCCCTATTCCCAGCTATCGCATTAGCACCAAAAGCGGCCTTAATCGCGACGGTGTATTCATCAATACCTGCGCTGTTGCTCGGTTATGGGTTGTATTTTTACGGAAAATAGCAAATACAAAATTTACAATTAAAAAAACCAGCCGAGGCTGGTTTTTTAATGCTTACTAATGTTAGCTCATCGCCATCATCATTTTTGCAGGGTCTTCTAAGTAAGACTTCCATAAGTTATTGAAACGGGCAATTGTACCGCCATCAATCACTCGGTGGTCTCCAGACCAGCTTACTTGCATAATAGCAGCTGAAACGACATTGCCTTGTGCATCAAAGCGAGGTAAATGCTGCAGTTTACCTAAAGCAACAATAGCTACCTCAGGTTTATTGATGATCGGGGTTGCAATTGTGCCGCCAATCGCACCGATGTTAGAAATGCTAATAGTGCCGCCTTTCAAATCATCCGGTGAAACACGACCATCACGTGCTGCTTCAGTTAAACGAGTCACTTCGTTTGCAACATCTACGATACTCTTTGACTGGCATGATTTAATGTTTGGTACTAGTAAACCAATCTTAGAATCAACCGCCATACCGATGTTATGATCATCAAAGTAAGTTAGCTCACTGCAATCATCATTTACTTGCGAGTTTAGTACTGGGAATTGCTTAATCGCTAACGACAGTGCTTTGATAAAGAACGGCATCATAGTGAGCTTAACGCCCTGTTGCTTATACTGCTCTTTAAGCTCACTGCGCATTGCAATTAGTTTAGTTAGGTCAATTTCATCACAGAAAGTAAAGTGAGGAATTGTCGAAACTGAAGCAACCATTTGCTTAGCCATTGCCGCTTTAATGCCTTTAATAGGCTCTACGCGACTGCCACTAGAAGACGCCACAGTTGAGACAGGCTCTGCCGCTTTTGGCGCAGCTTGTTGTGATGCTGCTTTGCTTGGTGTTTCATTCAAGAAATCTTCGATATCTTGCTTATAAATACGGCCATTTTTACCAGAGCCTGGCACTTGTGTTAAATCAACATCAAGTTCGCGGGCTTTACGACGAACAGCAGGTGAAGCAACAGCTTTCTTATTCAGTTGTTTGCTAGAGTTTGCTGAAGTCGCAGACTTCTGCGAAGGTTTAGTTGCTGCATTTGTTTGTGCTTTAACTACCGCAGAACTTACATCTGGCTCTGCACTTTGGCCTGCAATGCTCATTTGGAATAATGGGCTGTGAACCGCTGCAATATCACCTTTTTGATAATAAAGCTTTTCAACTTTACCTGTGTATTTAGCCGGAATTTGCACCAATGCTTTGTCTGTCATTACATCACACACAGCTTGGTCTTCTACGATTTCATCGCCTTCACTCACTAACCACTCAACGATTTCACACTCAACGATACCTTCACCGATATCTGGTAAAATGAAATCTTCTAAGTGCTCACCCGCCTCAGATGATGCTTCAGTTGGAGTTGCAGGAGCTTGCACTTCTTCGCTTTGTGTTGGTGCTTCGCCATCAACATCCATTGCAAATAATGGTGCATGTACTTTCGCAATATCCCCTTTTGCATAATAAAGCTTACTGATCACACCATCATGAACAGCAGGAATTTGCACAAGCGCCTTGTCGGTCATAACATCACAAATAGGCTGGTCTTCTTTTACAGAATCACCTTCTGCAACTAACCATTCAACAATTTCACACTCTACGATGCCTTCGCCGATATCTGGCAAGATAAAATCTTTAGACATACTGACTCCTAAAACTCTACTGATTGCTTAATCGCAGCAAGCACTTTAAGTGCATCCGGCACATATTCTTTTTCAAGTGCTAATGGGTATGGCGTATCTAAACCACACACGCGAGCAATTGGCGATTCAAGGTGTAAGAAACACTCTTGTTGAATTTTTGCAACGATTTCTGCACCAAAACCATTCGTGATTGGTGCCTCGTGGCTTACCACTAAACGGCCTGTTTTAGTCACTGATTGAGCAATGGTCTCAACATCCCATGGTAAAATGGTACGTAAGTCGATCACTTCACAACTAATACCTTGCTCTGCAGCTTTTTTAGCGGCGTCTTCGATAATTTCCATCTGAGCACCCCAAGCAAGTACAGTGACATCAGTACCTTCTTGCACGATTTCAGCTTTACCGAGCTCGATGCTGTAATCTTCTTCTGGAACTTCACCTGTTGATGCACGGTACAAACGTTTCGGCTCAAAGAAAATAACAGGGTTATCATCTTTAATCGATGCACGAAGCAAACCTTTTGCTTGATATGGGTTACGTGGCACCACCAACTTTAAACCCGGTGTGTGAGCAAAATAAGCTTCTGGTGATTGTGAGTGATATAAGCCGCCTGCAATACCACCACCGTACGGTGTACGAATTGTTAGATTGCCAACATTAAATTCATTACCACTACGGTAACGGAACTTAGCTGATTCATTCACGATTTGGTCAAATGCAGGGAAAATATAATCTGCAAACTGAATTTCAGCTAATGCAGGCGCACCAAACGCCGCTAAACCATTAGCAAAACCTAAAATACCTTGCTCAGTTAACGGTGTATTGAACACACGATGCTTACCATATTTTTCTTGTAAGCCAGATGTAGCACGGAATACACCACCAAAATAACCAACGTCTTCACCGAAAATACATGCATTTGGATGCTCTGCCATGGTGATATCAAGGGCAGAGTTAATTGCATGAAGCATGTTCATTTTAGCCATTACTTTAATCTCCCTGCAGTTGTTGGATAAGCATCAGGATGCTGCAAAATGTGCTCTTTTAGTTCTTCATATTGTTTTTGCAGTGATGGGATTGGCTTATCATAAACATCAGAAATAAGGTCTTCTAATGCTGGCTTTTCAACTTTTTCAGCGCGTTTAAGGGCTGCTAAAATTTCTTCACGAATAGTTTCTTTGTCTTTTGCGTCTTGCGCTTCGTCTAACCAACCTTGCTTTAATAGCCACTTACGGAAACGCTCGATTGGACAGCCTTTATGTTTTGCTTCTTCATCTTTTGTACGGTAACCGCTTGGATCGTCACTGGTTGAGTGAGCGCCTAAACGATAGGCAATCGATTCAATTAAAACAGGTTCACCTTTGGTAGTCGCAATTTCACGGGCTTTTTTCGTTGCTGCATAAACAGCAAGTGCATCAGCACCGTCAACACGGATTGTTTTAATGCCATAGCCAACACCACGTGATGCAATACCATCACCTTTAAATTGCTCGTCAGCAGGTGTAGAAATCGCATAACCATTGTTACGGGCAAAGAAAATTACCGGTGCTTCATGAACTGCGGCCATATTTAAACCAGCATGGAAATCACCTTCAGATGCAGCGCCTTCACCAAAGTAACAAATAGTGATGTTATCAATAGTGCTGTTTAACTCACCTGTTTGGGCATCAATATGACGAACTTTTTGGCCATATGCATAACCTGTTGCTTGCGGAATTTGTGTACCAAGCGGTGATGAAATAGTCATGTAGTTAAGTTCGCGTGAGCCATAGTGAATTGGCATTTGACGACCTTTACCCAAATCTTTTTCATTTGAGAACATTTGATTCATGAATTGGTCAAGGCTAAAACCACGATAACGTAAAGCTGCTTGCTCACGGTATTGGGCCATGATCATATCGTTTTGATCAAGCGCTGCAGCTGATGCTGTTACAGCCGCTTCTTCACCTAGACATTGCATATAAAAGCTAACACGGCCTTGACGCTGTGCTGCTTGCATACGCTCATCCAGTGCTCTAATAAAACGCATTGTTTCATATAGACGGATTGCCGTTGCTTTGTCGATATCAGGTGCGGTTGCACCTTCGTAGATGTCGCCTTCCTCATTAAGAATACTTAATGTAGGGATCGTTAATGCGTGACCATCAATAAATGACAGTTCATGATTAATGTTTAGCGATACGTTATTTGGATTACTCATAACCTACCTTCTTTCGTTGTCAGAAACCTACGCTACTGCCCTTAATTATATTTTTAATCAGCATGAGCTGTAAGGATAAAGTTTGCGCAATATTCAATCTAATTAAATTAAACTGCCGTCACTTTACGTTAACGTAAGTTGTTATTCAACTAATCATAGACGAATAGATGACAAATGGCTAAAAACGCATGGAAAGTTAACTATACAACAAGATAAGTTCTTTATAGTCATATAGTTAACTAAATATAGATGGGTGTTAATGCAGAGATTTTAAATAAAGTTGCTATCAACTTGCATTGGAATAACTGTAAGCAAAGCGCGCTGACCTAAGGCTACATCAGCGTTTGGGAAGATAATAGCTTCACCATCTACTTCCGCTTCATATCTGGTCTGACCATCAACTGCCATTAATTCACCCTTTGCGAAACCGGTGAAATTTTCCACATCATCAGCAAATGGAAAACTAAAGTCTTCGCAAGTACGGTTTATTGTTCTATATACTGAAAACAACTCGAAATCCTCTGCATTGAATTCTTTAGATTCAACAGATTCTTGACTAATTAATGCAGTTAAGGTTTGTTTGGTTTTCTCAAATCGCGACATGTCATTTTCGCCAAATGGTTTTACTTGGCCAAGTTCTACCGTAAATGAGTCAGCTCCATGTACAAACGACGAGTAGTAACTGAAGGTAGTTGCCGCTGATTTCATCATTAGTACCGTGTTTACGCCACAGCTAAGTAAAAATTGCAGTTGTGATTTTTTCCACGGTTTACCATGTAAGAAAGGATACACTGCAAACTTTTCATTTTTAGAGCCACGAATTGCAGTGTGAAGATCATAATGAAAACGCTCACTGTCTTGGTTGCCTCTAGCAAAGAAATCAGTAACCACGTCTTCAAGTAGCTTTGCACGAACTCGCTCAGGGTTAGAAGCAATGCCTTCAACAGTATGATGACCATTAAACAAACGGTTTAAGTTTTCATCAACAAAACGCTTACCGATATTAATAGATTTAGGATTACCATAAATAAACAGTACACGCTGCTTCAAGGTAAGTTGTTCTGTAATGATTGACTTGATTAATTGATCGCAAATTTCAATTGGCGCAGTTTCGTTACCATGTACCGCACTTGAAAGTACAATATCTTTGTTTGTTTGCTGTGCAGGTTGAAACTCAATGATACCCGTGTCGTGAACAGTGACATCAGTACCGTTTGTAAGGGTAAATGCACAAGGTTCTAGTGAAAATTCATTGTTGCGGGTCAAGGTTAAAAAGTCGCCAGTACTTTTTAATTCTTCGAGATATGAAGGAGTTGAATAGCTCATTGTTCTATCCTAAAAATGCGTGAGAGTAGAATACAAAAACGGCTGAGAATCTCAGCCGTTTTAATAGGTAAAAAAGAAATTAGCTAATTACTGAATCAACCAGCTTTTTCGCTTCTTTTTCTAATAATGCTAGATGTTCTTCACCTTTGAATGATTCAAGGTAAATTTTATAAATGTCTTCAGTGCCAGATGGGCGTGCAGCAAACCAACCGTTTTCAGTAACAACTTTTAAACCGCCGATAGCAGCGTTATTACCAGGGGCATGGGTTAATTTTTGCGTAATAGCATCACCCGCTAATGTACTTGCAGTTACATCATCAGCTGATAACGCTTTTAAACGTGATTTTTGCTCAGCACTAGCTGGCGCATCAATACGTTTATAAATAGGCGCACCGAACTCTTGTTCAAGTTCTTTATAAAGCTGTGAAGGTGTTTTACCTGTTACAGCTAAAATCTCTGCAGCAAGTAGACCTAAGATGAAACCATCTTTATCAGTGTTCCAAACTGTTCCATCAAAACGTAAGAATGACGCCCCTGCACTTTCTTCACCACCAAAAGCAAGGGTACCTTTGCTTAGACCTTCTACAAACCATTTAAAGCCTACCGGTACTTCTTTTACTTCACGGTTATTACGTGCAACAACTTTATCAATCATGCCGCTTGATACCAGTGTTTTACCAATTGCGACATCTTTTGACCATTCGCGGTTATTTAATAAGTAGTCAATCGCAACTGCTAAAAAGTGATTTGGATTCATTAAACCGTCAGGCGTAACAATACCATGGCGGTCATAATCAGGGTCGTTACCAATACCGATATCATAGTCATCTTTTAATGCAATAAGGTTTGTCATTGCATAAGGAGAAGAGCAATCCATACGGATTTTGCCGTCTTTATCTAAAGGCATGAACGAAAATGTTGGGTCAACAGACTCATTTACGACCGTTAAGTCTAAATTATATTTTTCTGCAATGACTGGCCAAAAGTTGATACCAGAGCCACCAAGTGGATCAACACCAATTTTGATTTTCGCATCGCTAATTGCTTTTAGATTAACGATATTAACTAAGTCATCAACATAAGGGGTAATTAAGTCTTGGTACTTAATAAAACCAGAACGTGATGCTTTAGCATATGGAAATAACTCTACTTCAACTAAGTCTTCTAAAAGTAATTGATTTGCTCTGTCTTCAATCCACTTAGTCACATCAGTATCTGCAGGTCCACCATTTGGCGGGTTATATTTAAAACCACCGTCTTCTGGCGGATTATGTGAAGGAGTTACCACAATACCATCAGCAAGTTCATTTGGGTTTTCTTTGTTATGGCAAACAACAGCATGACTGATCACCGGCGTTGGCGTGTAATCGTCATTTTCTTGTGCAATGACTTGCACTTCGTTTGCAACAAGTACTTCAATAGCAGAGTTAAAAGCCGCTTCACTCAATGCATGTGTATCTTTACCTAAGAAAAGTGGACCAAAAATATTATTTTCTTTACGGTAATCACAAATTGCTTGAGTGATCGCTAAAATATGCGATTCATTAAATTTTACATCGAACGAACAACCACGATGGCCAGACGTACCAAAAGCAACACAATGCTCTGGGTTTTGTTCTAGGTCAGGTTCATTTAAGTAATAAGCCGAGATCAGTTTTGGTACATTCACTAAGCTTGATTGCGGAGCAGGTTTACCTGCATCTGGATGAATCGCCATATTATTTCCTTATGGATTATAAGTAATCACGAATTTTTTCTGCTTCATCCGCACTGTAACCTAAGCACAGTGCAACTTCGTGAAGCATCATTTTTTTTCTGGTTGTATTTGAATTTGTCATCACCCAATACTCAGTATCAGTGATATTTTTTGGATTCATGCTGCTACCGCTTTCCAGTAGCGCTTCTTTGCTAGTGGCAAAATAAACACGGTCACGGCCTTTAATTTCAAGCACGTTAACAAAATCTTTTTTATGCGTTCTATATAAAGCAGCTAGTATAAATAAGAATCGACCAACAACACCTTTTTGCATTGCTAGCTCTTCTTTGTTTAATACATTAAACACATTACCTTTCACTTGTGTCGATGCTGTGACAGTTTGTGCAGCCTCTTCAACATTTTCGTCGCTTGGTTCAGGGCTTGTTTCTTGTTCTGCTTGTTCTTGTACTTCAACAACTGGGGTTTCTTGTTCAGTTTTAGTAGTTGTTTCAACTGGGGCATTGGCGCCATCAGAGAGGTTTAATAAACGACGCAAAATGGTTGATGCACTTTCACCAATACTTTGCGTGTTGCTTGCAATGTATTGATATAACTCGTCGTCTATGTCGATTTTTTTCATGTTATTCCTGTCTTTACGGGTCACATTTTAAAAGTTCTCAATGATTATACCTAAGCTCGCAGCAATTCTCTATGTTTTGCATTTTGTAATTTCACTAGGCAAAATACTGCCATTAAAATTAGGAGTTGAAAATGCTATTAAACTACCAACAAATGGGTCAAGGTTCAGACGTTGTATTGATCCACGGTTTGTTTGGCTCACTTGAAAACCTCAATGTAATCGCAAAAGCATTAGCTGAAAATTATCGTGTAACGAATATTGATTTACGTAACCACGGTAAATCATTCCATAGCAATACCATGAATTATCACGCTATGGCTGAAGATGTCAGTGAGTTACTTGAACATCTAAATATTAGTAAAGCGCACATCATAGGTCATTCAATGGGTGGCAAAGTGGCCATGCAATTAGCACTTAATCACTCTGCACTTATCGATAAGCTTGTAGTGTTAGATATTTCTCCTGTTGCTAATAACCCTCGTCACAGCGCTATTTTTGCAGGCCTAAACGAAGTTGCACAGTCTAATATCACAGATAGAAAAGCGGCTGATGAAATACTTACCAAGCACATTGATGAAATGGGCGTACGTCAGTTTTTATTAAAAAGCTTTGCTAAAAATGATCAAGGTCACTATCAATGGCGCTTTAATTTAGCTGTTTTATACCAGCAATATGAAAATATTTTAGCGCAAGTTAGTGAAAATGATTCTTGTTTATGTGATACTTTATTCATTAAAGGTAATGATTCTGACTACATTTTAGCAGAACACCGCCCTGCTATTATGGCGTTATTCCCTAATGCAAAAGCAAAAATTATTCATGGTGCAGGTCACTGGCTACATGCCCAAAAACCACTTGCTGTAAATAAAGCAATCAGCGATTTTTTAGCTCATTAATTGGGCTGATAAAATTCGTTGTTTTTGATCGTGCGCACTAAATTATTACAAATTTGTGTGCTATAGTACGCGCCGTTTAATTTAAAGGTTTATACGTTGATGGTCAGTCAGTTAATTAACGAATTTGATACCTTAGGGTTGTATTTTGGCTTAGCCGGTATTTTCTTTTTTATTGGAATGGCAATTCAAGACGTCCTTAAAAAAGGTGATGTACCACGATTTGGCCGATACATCGTTTGGTTAGTGCTATTTTTAGGCTGTTCTGGGTTTATAGCGAAAGGACTTATTCAAGTCTTCTGGCAAGGCGCAGGTGTGGGCTAGACATGGCAAAGTCAGAAACAGATAGAACAACACCCGATTTATTTGAATACGAAAAGCGTCCAGGTAGGCCGAAAACAAATCCCCTACCTCGCGATATGCAATTAAAAGTAAATAAACGTAATCAAATAAAGCGAGATAAAGCACGTGGTTTAAAGCGTGTAGAATTTAAGGTTTCATCACAGTTATATCAAGCATTAAGCGATATGGCAGATGCGCAGAATATTAGCCGTAGCGCGTTGATTGAAACAATTTTACAAGAAAGATTGGCTATTGATAGATAGAAGGTTTTAAATCCATGTCAAGCGTAGGTATTTTTTTCGGAAGTGACACAGGCAATACTGAACACGTAGCTAAAATGATTCAAAAAGAATTAGGTAAAAAGCTTGTAGCGGTTCACGACATTGCAAAAAGTTCTAAAGAAGAGATTGCTGAATTCGATTTATTGTTATTCGGTATTCCAACTTGGTACTACGGTGAAGCTCAATGTGACTGGGATGATTTCTTCCCTGAATTAGAAGAAGTTGACTTCGAAGGTAAACTTGTTGCTATTTTCGGCTGCGGTGACCAAGAAGACTATGCAGAATACTTCTTAGATGCAATGGGCATGATCAACGATATCGTTACTGAGCGTGGCGCAATCGTAGTGGGTCATTGGTCAACTGAAGGCTACGACTTTGAAGCTTCAAAAGCACTAGTAGATGACAGCAATTTTGTTGGCCTTGGTATTGATGAAGACCGTCAACCAGAGCTTACTGAAAAGCGTGTTAAAGACTGGTGTGCTCAGGTTTATGACGAAATGTGTTTAGCGGAACTTGCTGATTAATAACAAGTACTACTCGCATTTACTAGCTGATGTAAAGATGCACAACCAGTTCATTTTTGTTTGAAAAATCGGCAAATAGACGAATTGTTCTTTGCACTTAGTAACTAGGCACGTTATTCTAATAGTTGCTAATGTGTCGTGTGCATCTTGATGATGCCTAGTATAACTAAATAAAATTGAGACAGATTGAATGACTGATCACAACTTGGAATTAAAAAAAGCAGGGTTAAAAGTAACTCTGCCGCGTATTAAAATTTTAGAGATTCTGCAATCTCCAGACAACCAACACATCAGCGCTGAAGATGTCTATAAAATTCTTTTAGACAAAGGCGAAGAGATTGGTCTTGCAACTGTCTACCGTGTTCTTAACCAATTTGATGATGCAGGTATTGTATCTCGCCACCACTTCGAAGGCGGCAAGTCAGTATTTGAATTATCAGGTAGCACTCACCATGACCACTTAGTGTGCCTAAAATGTGGTAAGGTTGTTGAGTTTGAAGACGATACAATTGAACGTCGTCAAGAAGAAATCGCAACAGAGAATGGTATTAAACTGACCAACCACTCTCTTTACCTATATGGTGAATGTGAAGACACTGCTGCGTGTAAAGAATACGCTGAATCAAATAGCTAATTAGCTATTTGTTTCAGACATAAAAAAACCTGCTTTAAGCAGGTTTTTTTATGTCTATTTGAAATCGATTAGATGATTTCTAATAGCTCAACGTCAAAGATTAGCGTTGAGAAAGGAGCGATTGCTGCACCAGCACCGCGCTCACCGTAAGCAAGTTCGTGTGGTACGTATAAGCGCCACTTAGAACCAGTACCCATCATTTGTACTGCTTCAGTCCAACCTTTGATTACACCGCCAACTGGGAATTCAGCTGGTTGACCACGCTCGTATGAGCTGTCAAATACTGTACCGTTGATTAGTGTACCGTGGTAGTGTGCACGGATTGTTGAATCTGCAGTTGGTTTTTCACCGTCGCCTGCAGTAAGTACTTCGTATTGAAGACCTGATTCAGTTACTGTTACTTCAGGACGTTTTGCATTTTCTTCTAAGAATGCAATACCTTCAGCTGCAAGAACTTTAGCTTCTTCTTCACGACGAGCTTGGATCTCAGCGTTGATTTTCTCAAAAGCTGCTTGAATTTCTGGGATTTCAACTTGGAAATCATTACCAGTGTATGCGTCTTTCATACCTTCAAATACAGAATTTAAGTTTAAACCTTCGAATGGATTCGCTTTTAATTGCTCACCCATTTGTAAACCAATACCGTAACTTGCTTTTTCAGCGTCTGTTGTAAAATTATCTGACATGTTTTAATTCACGTTTATTTAGTTAAAAGACGTGCTCATACTAACATAAAAAAACAACGAATATCGCCTAGTTTTACTGCGTTTGCTCAGTGTTTGCACTAATTCGCTGCTTTATTTTATCAATTACAAATGTCGCAACAGGTAATGTAGCGATCATCGAAGCAATAAAAAAGCCGCTCATTAAACCATCTTTGCCTAACATAATTAAAGGCACAGCAATAAGACCCACAGTAGAAATCACACATGCAGCAATGACAGGCCAATGCTTGTCGTATTTGCCAATAAGGTGCCCTACTAACACATTAAAGCCAATACCATAAGCGATTGAAGATATTAACCCGTAATCAGGCTGCGCATCATGGGCCATAGCTACAAGTACATTGATCCCGCTGTGATAAAAATAAGAAAAGATACACCAAAGCAGAACATGTTTAACAATGCGCATTAGTGTAGAAGAAGACTCGCTTGCTGACATTACTTATCTCCAGATAGCAAAAAACCGCCCTAAAGGCGGTTTTTCTAAATAATGGTGGAGAGATAGGGATTTGAACCCTAGAGGGGCTACAAACCCCTGCCGGTTTTCAAGACCGGTGCATTCGACCACTCTGCC
>NZ_LKDX01000029.1:0-58694 GCF_001401795.1 Pseudoalteromonas sp. P1-26
CCCCTTGAAACTCGCTAACTTAAGACATTTCCCGGCTAAAGCCAGTCCTACGGGGGAAACATCAGGCGCTAGGTTCTGGGTGCTAGGACCCGATGTAAAATCGCTGCTACAGACTCGTATCTCGCACCTCGAATCTCGCACCTCGTACCTCGCACCTCGTATCTCGCACCTCGTATCTCGCACCTCGTATCTCGCACCTCGAATCTCGTACCTCGCACCTCGCACCTCGAATCTCGAATCTCGCACCTCGTATCTCGTACCTCGTAACTTTACTCTTTCCCCTTGAAACTCGCTAATTTATGGTTTCCCACTTCACACATTGGTCTTTCAGACATTATCAACCATACTTGAATAATATGATCTGTAAGTATTTAAACTAAGGTGGCTTAATGGGGTTAAAAGCGCTGTTTTTACTTGTTGTTGCTGTATTGAGTAACTCGGCTTTTAGCTGCGATAAAACCCTAAAAGTGGGGATTAGTCAGCAGTGGGCACCTTATGCTTTTAAGCAAAATGGCAAGCTCACCGGAATTGATATTGATGTGGTTAATTTAGTGCTAAAAGAAGCAGGATTTTGCGCTAAATATGTTGTTATGCCTTCATCTAAACGGGGCTTTGCAGAGCTTAAGCACGGTAAAGTCGATTTACTACCTGCAGCAAGCTATAGCACTGAGCGTGACTCTTTTAGTTTCTTTTCAGAGCCTTACCGTAATGAAGTGATGCGTTTGTTTTGGTACCCGCATGGCCGCTTAGAGTCTCTAGACTTACAAGGACTGCTCGAACATCAGCAAGTTATTTTAACTAATAGTGGTAGTTATTTTGGCCCTGACTTTACTCATTTAAAAGAAGACGCAAAATATAAAGAACAACTCGTTACTGTGTCATCTTTGCGTCAGCGCCTCGCTATGCTAGTTGCTAGGCGGGTCGATTTTTTTGTTGATGATGAACTAGCTGGTTTATATTTAATTCAAAAAAATAATCAGCAGGGTATCGAGCTGCATCCGTATATTGTCAATAATGACAGCGTTTATTTTATGCTGAGTGAAACAACCCTGTTAGCAGAAGACAGAGCGGCTATTAACTCAGCAATTTTAAACAACCAGCAAGCGATAACTGAGATCATCGCTCGCTATGTTAAGCACTAAACTATCCCAAACACTAAACTATCCTAAACGAGTCACCCGCAGTTTAATACGCCCCGCATTCGCCCCATAAAAGCGGTTTAGGTCGTTAGCAAAAGGGCAAAACTCGCCTGATTTAGCAATACGAATATCGGCACCTTCAGCAATTTCAAACAAATGATCGTCGTTGTTATCGATAGCGCCAATCAACGCAAACCATTGTGCGTGGGGTAAACGTCTAAACGGTTCAAGCACGGCCATCGGGATTTCTTTCACCCCAAGTTGGATATTGTCACGGTGCCAGCCGGCAGGGCCGCAACTAATGCCGTCGTCATACCAAGTTTGCTCTGGATAAGGCGTAAATCGGTAAGTACCACCTTGCTCTAACATTAAGCCTGTGTGGTTGTATTTTTCAGCGCCATAAACAAACACATCTTTACTTTCGTCTATGCTCAGCACCGTCATATTTTGTTTATCAAGCGCAATATGCGGGCTTAAACCCTTAAAGCTTAAGCGAGTTTCGTCATTATAAAGTACGTCGTAGTGAAGGCTCTTTAACGATTCAGGGCGATAGCTCGTTAAACGATTAATACGCTCTGCTACTGTGTAGTGAATAGTTGGCGCGAGCTTGCTTTGTTCGTTATCAACTAATACACAGCATTCGCGATCTACCAGTTTAAACAAAGGGTTAAACCAAAAATAGTTTTGCTGATGGCTAAGTGCCAGCGGATCTGGGGTAACGGTAACATCATCTTGAGCAATGAGGTTACGATGCTCTTCTGGGAGCAAGGTGTTGTAATTGATATCCGCACTGGTAAGTAAGTTTAGTGCGACGGTTTGTTCAATCAGCCACTCAATCGCATAGCGTAGGCAAATGTCGGCTAAACCATCACGATAATAGCCGCCACCCACATCTGAATGAGCGCCCGCAAACCAGATCTCTTGTACATGCGGCGCACTATTAATAAGTGTGGGTTCAAATGCACGGCGCTTTTCATCAAGTGCCACGCAATGAAGGGCTGCTTTTATATTGCTTGCAAGTGTGTAGTTTTCAAAAATAACGTGCTCAGCACCGCGAGTTGCTTTTGTTACCTTTGAAAAACCAATTGATGCAACAGTATCAAATACACATAAGTAAACATCATCACTAATAAGTGGCTCTAAACATTTGGCAAAGCGCCTAGCAAGGGCAGCACCGCGGCTAAAACCAGTTAGTAGTATTTTATCACCCACAGTGTAGTAGCTTTTAAAGTCGCTCATAGCACGGTTTAAAATGCTAGCTACATCATCACCTCTTGGTGCAAGGGCTTGATTGAATAAACGTCGAAAGCGGCTACCTTGGGTGCCTATACCCTGATAATAAAAGCTAAGTTGGGTTGGAAATGGTGTTTCGGGTTCGCTATTGAGTGCGCCACCAAAAAGTAAATGAAGTTTAAGAATATTAGAAATACTGGCGTCTTCTTTGAAGTGTGCAGCGCTGAATTGTTCTGCATCACGAGGCTCGCTGCCTGTGCCATCAAAGTTGAAAATCAGCGTTTTAGCGGTCATAGCGTCATTCCTTTAGTGGTTTGTATAAACATACTCCCACTTTATGAAAATTAGAAGACAAATATGCGGCGCTTTAATGAAAAATGGGCTTTGATTTTAAAGCCCATTTATTTGCTATTTATAAAATTAGCCGACTCTGGCTATGGTATGCTTTTGTAAAATTTCTAACAAAATTTCGTAGTCTTTTTCGATTTCGAGTAGCTTAAGTTGAATATCTTTTAGCGTATTGCCCTTACTTGCGGCCAGTACCTCTAGTTCAGTAAAGTGCAGGTGCAATTTGGCTGCGCCCACATCGCCGCAGGTCCCTTTAAGCGCATGGCTGGTGGTTGCAATCGCATGGTAGTCTTTGTCTTTGATTGCTTGTGTTAGCAGCGTTATTTTTTTATGTGAGCTTTCTAAAAACATCTTACTCACTTTGTTTAATAGCACCTCGTTATTCATCAAACGACCGAGGGCTGCTTCGCGATTCCAATGCTGTTTTTCTTCATCGATTAATTCTTCTTGCAGTATAGCGGGCGACTGATTTACCTCAGGCACAGCAATCGTTTTTGGCGCTGTATGATGTTTAGGGTACGTTGATGCAACCCATTTCGCCGTAGTGGTAATCAATTTATCTGCACTGATTGGTTTTGTGATGTAATCGCTCATACCTGCATTTAAGCACTTTTTACGCTCACCGAGCATGGCATTGGCTGTCATGGCAATAATTGGGATCTCGCTATGGTACTCTCCACCAGCCCCTTTGCGTATTTGTGCTGCTGCATCATAGCCATTTAACACGGGCATTTGGCAGTCCATTAACACGCAGTTAAATGGGTCGTTTTCAGGTGCACTGGCCAATATTTCAATGGCTTGCTGACCATTCGACGCCATTTCAAAGCGCAGTGCCAAGCTCATTAATGTGCCTTTGGCAACTGCAGCATTTATATCGTTATCATCAACGATCAGGATTTTTGCTCCAGCAATATCAACATCTATGTGAATTTGCGTATCAGTCTCGCGACGAAGTGGTATTGTGTCTTGAGCAGGCTGCTCTTTTATGAGTCGTTCATCAGCTAGTTTAAGTAAAAACTCAGAGATAAGCACAGGTTTAGATAAGCGCATAAAGGTGCAGAATTTAGCTTGCGGTGGTGGTTCGGTTGGGTTTATAAGCACCACTAATTTAAAGGGCAGGCTATGGTCATAGGTATTTTCACTAAAGCTATCAAGTTTTGCGAGTAACGGATTGCCAGGCTCTAAAATTAGCGTATCAAAGGGCATGTTATCGCTTACTTCAAAGCTTTCTAGGTCAACATTCGTGAGCTGTCCACCGCAATGAGAGATTAGTTTTGTTAGGCTTCTTTCAAGCTCAGGTTGTTTGACCGACACAGCAAAAACGCTGTCTTTAAAGCGGCTGCTTGGTTGGCGTTTTTCTACATTTTGGCTGTCTAACTGAATGGTAAATGTGAAAGTACTCCCTTTACCTTCGGTTGATTCAAAGGAAATTTGCCCATTTAACAAACTAGCTAGCTGCTTACAAATTGATAAACCGAGCCCTGTGCCTCCGTATTGTGCGGCCACACTGTTATCGGCTTGGGTGAAAGCACTAAACAATTTATTTTGATTTTCAGGCGCAATACCAATCCCGGTATCTTGAATTGTGCAGCATAGCTCAACGTTATCATCGCTAAGTCGTTTGCTTGTGGCGGTAAATTTTATAAAGCCCGTTTTAGTAAATTTAATTGCGTTATTAATTAAATTGGTAATCACTTGTGAGTAGCGATGAGGGTCTGTAACAATCGAGCTGTACTCAACATCGGCAATATCTAAAATAAATTCAAGGTTTTTCTCTTGGGCTTTAACAGCCATGCTGCCACTTAAGCTTTCAAAAAACTTAATAGGGTTAAACGCTTTTTTGTCCAAGTCGAGTTTGCCAGCCTCAATTTTTGATAAATCAAGAATGTCGTTAATAAGTACGTTCAAGCTATTAACGCTTACCTCTGTCATTTCTAAATAATGCTGTTGTTGATTACTTAGTGACTCTCGTTTTATTAAATTGAGTGTGCCAATAACACCGTTTAATGGTGTTCGCATCTCATGACTGATATTTGATATAAAAGCGCTTTTAACTTGGCTGGCTTTTTCTAGCTGGGCAGTTCTTTGTGCGACTTTAATTTCGAGTTCGTTATTTATTTGCTTAATTTTGTCGCTCGCTTGCTTTTCAACGGTAGTGTCGCGAATGAGAATGGCTGTGCCGTTGTGTTGATGATGTTCATCAAAAATAGCTGAAAAAGCGAGTGCTAAATGAGTCGTGTGTTGATTGCTTTGCTGATAGTCGACTTCAATTTCATGTTGCTTTCGTCGGCTTTTAACCTCGTTACATACCTCTTTAATGTTAATATTTGGAAATAGATTCAGTTTGTTTATATCTGCCCCTAAGACTTGTTCACGTTGAAAACCAAATAATTCAGTGGCTGCTTTATTCCAACTAGACACTAGGCCGATCTCACTTATTGCAATAATGGCATCTTTTGAGCCGCTAATAATGGCTGAAGATACCGCTCTTGCCTCGGCAAGCTCGCGGTTACGCTTTAAATTTCGATGCAAAAATCCAAGTACAAACACCAAAAAAGCAGATACGCCGAACAAAAATGCATAAGTGCTGATCCTTTGCTCGCGTTCCATCGCATTAATTTCAGAGTGAGGCAGCATAATGTGGGCATCTATAAACCCCGTTTCTAAATCTCCAGTAAATGGAATGCGCTTAGTTAACGCTTCGTATTGTTGTTTACCAGCAAAGTTAGAGCTAATACTGAGTATATTTTCTAAATAGGCAGGTTCAGACTTATACACTGAGTCCCAGCGTTTGTTTGGTGCTAAGTCACGGCTAAAGCGAAAGTCTTCATTAGGGTGAACTAAAAAGTAGCCTTCGCTGTCTGTTAGGATCAATGAGTTTGGTGCTTGTACCATCGCATTAAGAGATGCAAATAACTGAGATGTATTAATGTTTGCAATAATCAGCCCATAGCGCTGCATATTTTCATCAAAGATGGGTAAGGCAATACGTAGCATAGGTTTATAAGGATAATCGAGCTTTCCATATTCTCGGTTAAGTGTTATTGCTGATAAATACATATCACCCTGTGACAATTGCGAACTTTGCTGGTAATAGTCACGGGCACTTTTATCCTGTAACTGATTATCTGCTTTTACAACTATGCCACCGGCAGCTCTGTCTACCCTGATCAGTTCTTGTCCTGCTCGTTGTGTACTGATGATACGTAATTGCTCGAATTCAGAATTTGATTGTAAAAATGCAACGAATATCGTTTCTAAACGTTTTTTCCATTGCTCTGAGGTAGTGTTATCAAGAGGGTCGTTACCACCATTTGCTGCAGCTCTGGCAAGTCCTGATATAGGTGGAGTGGAATATAAAAACTGTAAATCGTTTTTATATTTATTTATTTTTTCATGGACTTGCACATCTACGGTAGCGCTTGATTCTCTCAGTCTTTCTGCAACGCTGTTTTTAATATTTTTATGAAGTTGTAGTTCGAAAAAGAAAATTGCTGAGCACATAATTGCGGCTATAAAAGCAATCGCTAATGGTATTAAAAAGCGTCCTTCAGAGGTTGTCGCTTTTTTCTGGTGTAATACTTCGTAATCCATGGTTTAGCCCTCCATACCGAAAACGTGAGTTGGTAGTAAGGTTTGATTTAGCTCAAAAGCTAAAACTGGGTTCAGCAAGTATGCAAACACAGCGGTTTCTCCCTTGATGCTTGGCTTGATATAGCGCTTTATCGGCACAGCGAATTAGTTCGTCAGTGTCGATGGCTTCATGCCCAGAAAATGTTGCGCTACCAATACTAATAGAGAGTACTCCAGAGGTTGCATGTGGGTGTTCAATATTTAGTTCACGGATGTTTGCCAACAGCTTGTGAGCAATAAATTGTGCCCCTTGAATATCGGTGTCTGGCAAAACACATAAAAATTCTTCACCACCATAGCGAATAGTGGTATCAGTTGGGCGATTAACACTTTTTTTGATTTCATCAGCAACGCGTTTTAGGCATTCGTCACCTTGTTGATGACCAAGAGAGTCGTTGTACTGTTTAAAGTAATCAATATCGAGCATTAATACCGAAAGAGCTTTATCGTTTCTGACTGCTAATCGAATGTTTTGATCAAGGGTATTTTGTAAAAATCGTCGGTTGTTTAAACCAGTGAGGCTGTCGTGCTCACAAAGACTTTTGAGTAAATCGGCTTGTTTTTTTAAGGTCAAATGCGCTTTTACGCGATTAAGTAATGTGACGCCATAAACCGGTTTTGACACAAAATCGACAGCACCTGCTTGCCAACAGCGATTTTGGTCATCTTGATCCATAATGGCGGTAATAAATATCACCGGAATATCTTTGTATTGGGAGTGTTTTTTTAATTGCTTGCAAACATCAAGGCCGCTCATGGTGCCAAGCATCACGTCAAGCAGTATTAAATCAGGCTTAACGGTCTCGCACAGGTGCAGTACGTTTTCACCGCAATCTGTTGTGTGGGTTTTATAGAAGGGTGAGAGCAAACTTTCTATTACGGTTGTATTAATTGGTTCATCATCAACAATTAAAATAACAGAATCTTTAAGCTTTAAATCTGTGCGACTAGCTACCGGTTGCAAACTATTCCCTCCAAGCGATGAATAAAGCATAGACTGGATTTTGGGATTTTCTACAACTTAAGAATTAAAAAGTTATTTTTTATATTGGCGCGTCTGGTGAGATAGGACTAGAGTTTTTTTATGTACTACTTGCAGAGGCGATGGATATGCTTTTTTCTCATCATGAAAATTCACACAACAAAGTGCTTGTAGTGGATGATGAGCCTACTAGTTTGATGATTATGGCAGAGTCGCTTAGCGACCTTGGTGAGATAGTTTGTTGCGATAATGGTGCTCAAGCAATTGAAAAAGCAACTTTCTTTCAGCCTGATGTTATTTTACTAGATATCGAAATGCCTGGTATGAATGGCTTTGAGGTATGTAAAAAGCTTAAAAACAACCCAAAAACAGCACAGAGCCATGTGATTTTTGTTACTTCTCACAATGAACAAATTTTTGAGTATCAAAGTTTTGCAAGCGGCGGGATTGATCTTATTCATAAGCCCGTTGATTTGAATATCTGCCGGCTCAGAGTACAAAACCAGTTAAAGCTTAAACACCAAGAAGCACAGATATTAGCTGCAAGAAATGATATTTCGACACTCGTTGCTCAAGTACCTGTGTATATATCTTACTGGTCAAATACCGAGGAAAACCTTTTCAGCAATGATGAAACCAGCCATTGGTTTTCAAAAAGCAGCGAGCAAATGTTAGGTTGTTTCGCCAAAGATGTATTACCTGATGAATTGTATGAGGCTTTTCATCGCTGCTTGACTGAGGGAATAGAGCAAGAAGTTTTAAATATTCAGTTGCCTAGCCCTCGCAATAAGATTGAATATGTTAGAGCGCAAATAAGTTTAAGAATAAAAGAGCGAGAAGTTGTAGGTGTTATTCTTACTCTTTCGGACATCACCTCAATTACCCATACAAAAAAACTGCTATCGAATGAGTCTGAACGTTTACGGGTTATGCTTAATTCTATTGGTGATGCCGTAATAGCCACGGACAACAACGCAATTATTAACTTTATGAACCCCATTGCTGAGCGATTAACAGGTTGGCTCGTTGAAGAGGCAAAAGGGCGCCATATTGAAGAGGTAATGAAGCTCGTTGATGCAACATCGAACAAAACACTCGTCAATCCTATATCTGTTGCTTTAAAAGAGCAGCGCATTGTTGCTATGGCGTTAAACAGTCAATTAACCGGGCTTGATGGGCGAGTTTATAGGGTCGAAGATTCAGCTGCGCCAATACGAGATATTGAAGGTAACATCATCGGCGGTATTATCGTGTTTCATGATGTCAGTGAATCAATCGCGATGGCCGTGAAAATGAGTCATTTAGCAAATCATGATTTACTAACCGATTTGCCTAATCGGGTGTTGTTACATGATAGAGTCACCCATGCATGTAAAGTTGCTCGTAGTATGAAGAAAAAAGTGGCTTTAATGCTGATTGATATTGACCACTTTAAGTATTTAAACGATACCCTAGGTCATCATCAAGGCGATTTAATTATTAAACATGTGGCTAAGCGCCTTGAGTCTCTCATCGATTTAAACACCACGTTAGCTAGAATTGGCGGTGATGAATTTGTGATTTTATTACCTGACGTGCAGAGCACCTCCGCGATAGATGCCATTGCCAGCGACATTATTAACACCATGAATGAGCCGTTTCGTATTGATAGCCAAGAGTATATTTTATCGGTCAGTGTGGGGGTGAGTGTTAACCCTGCTGACTCTACTCAAGCAGAAGAAATGATGACTCATGCAGATGCAGCCATGTACCGTGCGAAAGAGCAGGGGCGTAACCGTTTTTGCTATTACTCCGATGACTTAGAGTATCAATTTAAGCAGCGGCAAAGCGTTGAAAAGCTCTTAAGACATGCTATTGAGCAAGATAAGATTGAGGTGTTTTATCAGCCGAAACTAGCTCTCGCAACCCGGAAAATCATTGGTGTCGAAGCCTTAGTACGGCTTCGAGATAACGACAATAAACTTATTTCACCACTGGATTTTATACCCCTTGCAGAAGAAACAGGTCTCATTCATGCTTTGGGTCAGTCAGTGATTAAGCAAAGCTGTAAAGCGGCTAAAGAGTGGGCCGACAAAGGGCATAACATAAAGGTTGCCGTGAACATTGCAGCAAAACAATTTACCGATGGTAATTTTTGTAATCTCGTTGCTGATACGATTGAACAAGCGGGGCTTGCCAGTGAACTGTTAGAGCTTGAAGTAACCGAAAGCGCGTTGATGCATGATTTTGAAGAAATAAAAATCATGCTTAATAAACTCTCTGATTTGGGGTTAACCATTGCTATAGATGACTTTGGTACGGGCTATTCAAGTTTGTCTTATTTAAAACTCTTCCCCGTTGATGTACTCAAAATAGATCAATCTTTTGTGAGAGATATGCTCACTGATACGCAAAGTATGGACATTGTTAGAACCATCACCAGTTTAGCGCATACCTTGAATTTGCAAATTGTGGCTGAAGGTATTGAAGAAAAACAGCATTTGAATAGTTTAATCGATTTAGGCTGCGAACTTGGGCAAGGGTACTATTTTCATAAGCCCATGCCCAAAGAAGAGTTTGATAAGCTATTAGGTTAAGCCATGGTGTGGCTGTACAGGATTCCACAACCAATAAAGATAAGTGCAACACCGCCGATTGCTTCGGCTTTTTTGCCAACCCAGCCACTTATTACGTTACCAAGTAGCGCGCCGATGGTAACCATAATTGTGGTTGCTAGGCCTATCATGGCGGCTGCTAAGTAAATATTTACTTTCATGAAAGCTAGGCTAATACCGACTGTCATCGCATCTATACTGGTGCCAATAGCGGTTAGTAATGTGGCAATGAAAGAGCGCTTAGTGTTAGGTGTAACTTCTTCTTCATCGTCGTCATCTTCTTTACGACTCTCAAGCAACATATGGATGCCTAAACCCACTAACAACACAAAGGCAATCCAGTGATCAAACGCTTCAACGTAATCTGCACCGGCACTGCCAATTAGCCAGCCAACAATCGGTGCGATAGCTTCGATACAGCCAAACAATAAACCAAGCTTGATTGCACTCAGAACGCGAGGATTTTTAAGCGTACTGCCTTTGGTGATTGAAGCTGCAAAAGCATCAGTCGACATAGCAAGCGATAAAACGCTTAGGGTAATAATATTCAATTTTTGCGCCCCACAAAAAGTGGGCATTATACGCGGCTGAGCCGTAAACAGATAGGTTAATTTACGGCTCAAATAGCTAAGGAGCTTAATAAGCGCTGTACTGATAATTATTCATTACAGTGCCATCTTTGGGTGCAAGTTTTGGCTCAAGTTTAATAAGCTCTTCATAAACATCAGGGACAAAAACTTTTAGACGCTGGGCACGACGAAAGTGGTTAGGCTCATATTGCTCAACAAGTTTTAATGCGCTTGGCATATAGTCTGCGAGGGTTTGTGTGTTATAGCTTTGCTCCAGTGCTTGGTCGAGAATATCAAGCCCAGGCTTAGAAAAATCATGCGTAACTGCAAGGCTCATTAAAAACTCAACTGCTGCATTTGAATGCATGCTTGCATAAAAATACATATCGTTGTTTTGCATGTCTTTTAATGAAAAATCAAAGCCGTTGTCAGCTAATGTTTGCCATTGTTCTAACGCTAACTTAGTAAATACATAAAGATTTTCTGGTGCGGTTGGGTCGACTCTGTTTTGCCAAATAGACGTCAGTTGTTGAGGGTTTTCTATTGTTGCTGCAAGCAACATATTTGTCTGGTGGGTACTGAGTTTTGCTGTTTGGGTAATCGTTGCAACAGTATTAAGGTCTTTTTCGACAATTGCTTCTTTAAAGGCTTGATACTGCGTTGAGGTTTGATATTTATAATCATTTAAATGCAAGAATTGCCAATTATGAACCTGCACTGGGTCGATTTCTTGAAGCATATTGGGAGTTAGTAAGCCTTGTTGAGCTTCGAGCGTTTCTAATTCTTCGAGTGCTTGAGAGCGTGTTTTTATCGCTTCTAGTGAATTGATCCGCTGATCTATCGTTTCACACTCAGGAGTTATTTTTTTGGCTTGCTGTTTTTGTCTCTCATAGGCACTGAGAGCTTTTGATATTACAGAGTTATCTTTTTCTTTACGTTTAAATGCTTGGTTATTTGGGATTAGCTTTAAATCTTTGAACTGAGAAAAAGCATCATTAGCAACTTGGTCGCCAACAAATAAAAGGCTACTCGGTAAGAATGAAGATTTAAGCATCAGTAGCCTATCGTTCGGTGTGTCGCGCACAAGCTCGCCGTGAGCTCGATAACCTTTATTTTTTAGATAACTTAGTGTTTCTAAGTGTTTGCTCTCTAGTGGCTGTACTTCGCTATTTGAGCTGCCCTTAAGGTTTACAATGGCTATATCCATCGCTGTAAATACATTTGGCTGATTAGTGGGCTCAATACCTCGTTCACTTAACAACTTTAAAATTGGTACGTTAAATTCACTCACAGCCACATCAGCAAGGTTTAAATACAGTTGTTCATCCATAAAGTCATCACTCATTGCTGTAGGCGAGCCGTTTAGCTGTGCTGGTTGAGAGATCAGTGCTGTTAAATAATCATTAGGTAAGTTGCTTTTTAAAGCCACAGCGATATCGTTAACAGTAAACTCTTTGCTGGATATTGCGTTTTCAAACTCAGTCAAACTAAGCGTATGAGCATTAGCAAGAAACAAAATAGATGGTGAAATGAGCCGTGATGGACCGATTTTAAATGGTGTTTTTAAATAGGTATTAAAATCATCGTTGTTATCTAATAGTTTGTACAATGCTGTTTTGTTTACTTGCTCAGGTAATGGAACATTAAACATCATTGAACCTGTATTTTGGCTAAGGGGTCCATTAATTGCCGTTAGTTGATTGATTGTATCTGCATCAAAATAATCAATGACCTCAAGCCCTTGCCAGCTTTTTAATATGTTAACTGATGAGGCATATTGAAATTGCTGTTCTGCATTCTCTTTGATGGCGTTAATAACTAAGGTATTAAATGAACGGTAAGATATTTTCACAAGTTCCGAATAACTTAAAATATCTTCAAGAGAGTCGCCGTCTTTTAATGCTTGTTTAATCGCTGCCTCTATTTGACTGTGATCAGCTGCAACTTGAGTGGCTTTTAAACTTTGTTGCTTACACTGGCGTTTGGCTAGCTTGAGTTTAGCCAGCTCCAATGCTTTACTATTTGGCTGGCTTAATGGTTCAAATAAACTCGTAGCGTTATTTTGTTCAGCGACAGTAGCAGTAGATGTTGAGACTTCATTGCTTATCGCTTCAATGGGAGTGGGGTTATCTAATATCAGGTAGGTACCAAAGGCACAAAACCCTGCAAAAACGGTTAGCGAAATACCTTTTTTCATATTCAATCCATGGATTTATCTTGCCTGAAGTGTATGTCTTTATAGTTTAATGTCAATGACTTGGGGACGAAGTGCACAAGTAGCCGACAAACAACTAATTTGTCGGCTTTATGCCGTAGCTTAATGCAGTTTCATTTTTGGCCTAACAACGCGTAGTACTTTTTCGCTGATCCACAGTGCAAAGGTTTTTGCACTGCCATGAATGGCACGTTGATGCATACGATAGAGCGAAATATACATAAATCGCGCTATTTTACCCTCTATAAAAAAGCTATTGCTGGTTAGGTTGCCCATTAAACTGCCTACCGTGCTGTAGCGTGACAAGTTAACTAAAGAGCCATGATCACTGTAAGTAAAGGCACTGAGTGGCTGGTCTTTGAGTGTAGCTATAAGGTTTTTTTCAACACATTGCGCCATTTGATGGGCCGATTGCGCTCTGGGTGGCACTTGTGTGCCATCTTCTTGAGTAAATGCACAGCAATCACCAATCACAAAAATGTCGTCGTTAACGCTACTTTGCAGATATTGGTTCACCTTAATTTGGTTATTGCGGGTAAGTTCAAAGATACCAATGTCTTTTATGAAATCAGGTGCTTTTACACCCGCAGCCCAAACCATAATGTCGGCTTTGATATGTTCATCGTTTTTGGTGATAAAGCTGTTTTCTGTGGCCTCTTTTACTTGCGTTCCTTCGCGTACTGTTACCCCTAATTTAACCAGTTCACGCTTAGCTGAGTTTGCAATGCGCTCTGGTAACGCGGGTAAAATTCGCGGCCCTGCTTCAATTAAATCAATATGTAAGCGTTTAGCGGTCATTTTATTCAGGCCATACATTTTTAGCATGTCTGATACATGATAAAGCTCTGCCGACAGCTCGACCCCAGTTGCACCACCCCCCACTATGGCAATGGTTAAGGAGTGCTGTGGGTCATCATCTTGATGTAAGCGGGTGAAGTTATCGAGTAGAGCATGCTGAAAGCGCTCAGCTTGCTGGTTTGAATCAAGGTAAAAACAGTGCTTGTTAACACCTGGGGTATTAAAGTCGTTACTAACACTGCCAATGGCAAGTACGAGGTAGTCATAACTGACTTGGCGCTCAGGTAAAATACGGTGGCCAAGCTCGTCTTTTAACTCGCTTAAAGTAATGGTTTTGTTGGTTTGATCTAAGTGGCAAAAGCTGCCGAGTTGAAAATTATAATGGTGTTTTGCTGCATGAGCTGAGTATACAACGCCGTCTAAATCGGCATCAATCGACCCCGTCGCTACTTCATGAAGTAACGGCTTCCAAATATGGCTGCGGTTTTTATCGATTAAAAGTATCTCTGCTTGGCGTTTTTTCCCGAGTTTGTGTCCTAATTGTGTTGCTAGTTCTAAGCCACCAGCGCCACCACCGACTATCACGATTTTAGGAGGTTGGTTAATCATTACGTTGCCCTCAAAAGTATAATACCTAAACACTCTTGCGAAAAAGCGCTTAGGTATTGCAAGTCCATCCTTCAATACCCCATGGCAACGTGCTCATTGTGCGCCTTTTTGATGATTTTGTCAGTACCTGTTAAGAACAATATAGTGCGCTTAGTTATATCAACGGCCTTGGGAGATTGAGTTAAACAGGTTAACATGGCTAATTCGCAGTAAGAGACCTATCATTACCTGAAAAGGGAAATGACAGTGAGGGATCAGGATGACTACACCACTACACACTTCGTTGAATCAATACTTTGGCTTTAATGAGTTTCGCCAAGGTCAGCAACAAACCATTGAGCAGTTATTAAATCAGCAATCGTCGTTGGCAATTTTTCCAACTGGCTCGGGTAAATCCTTGTGCTATCAATTAACTGCAATGCACCTACCTAATTTGACCTTAGTGGTTTCGCCATTATTGGCGCTGATGAAAGACCAGATCAGCTTTTTAAATAGCAAAGGTATTTACGCGGCAAGCCTTGATTCAAGCCAAACCAGTGAGCAAAGTCATACGGTAATGAGTGATGTACGAGCAGGAAAGGTGAAAATTTTAATGGTCTCAGTTGAGCGTTTTAAGAATGAGCGCTTTCGTGAATTTATTAAACAAGTGCCTATTTCGATGCTGGTGGTTGATGAAGCGCACTGTATATCTGAATGGGGTCACAATTTTAGGCCTGATTACCTAAAACTGCCGCGCTATCGTGAAGAGCTTAATATTCCACTGGTATTACTTCTCACTGCTACAGCGACTAAAAAAGTAAAGCGCGATATGTGTGAGCGTTTTGCTATTGCCCCAGAATGTGTGGTGCAAACTGGCTTTTACCGAAGCAACCTCGACTTATCAGTGCTCAGTGTTGCAAGCCAAGAAAAACCTCAGCAATTAGCCAGTATTATAGCCAGCCAACAAGGTGCTGGGATTGTTTATGTCACCTTACAACATACCGCTGAGCAAGTAGCAGAAGGTTTGGCAAGAGCCGGCTTTGATGCGGTGGCCTATCATGCAGGCCTTGAGGATGATAAACGCTGGCAAATTCAAGATGATTTTATGGCGGGTAAAATCAATATCGTCGTGGCAACTATTGCTTTTGGGATGGGTGTTGATAAGTCTGATATTCGTTTTGTGATCCACTATGATTTGCCAAAATCGATTGAAAACTATAGCCAAGAGATTGGCCGTGCAGGGCGAGATGGTGCGCCGTCAAACTGTTTTACCCTAGCAAACCTTGATGGCTTGAATACCGTTGAGAACTTTGTTTATGCCGACACTCCCGAGCAAAGTGGGATTGACTATGTCATTAATAACATTCGCAACGAGCAAACGAACAACCAGTGGGAAATGCAAGAGTACAGCTTATCGAGCGAAAGTAATATTCGTGCTTTAGCGTTAAAAACCTTACTAGTACAGTTAGAGATGCAAGGGGCTATTACGCCTTTATATGCCTATTATGCCGATTTTAAATATAAGTTTTTAACGGATCAAAATGAGCTTCTTAGCCAGTTTGATGCTGACCGACAAGCGTTTTTACAACAGGTATTTAAACATACTGAGTTTAAGAAAATTTGGGGCACACTTAATTTTGATGCATTAACCAGTGCTACTCAAGTAGATAGAAAGCGCGTAGTTGCAGCGCTCGATTATTTGGCTGAAAAGGGCCACATAGCCCTTGAAACCAAACGTATTACGCAAGTGTATGAGGTGAATAACTCGGTAATAAACCACGCTGATTTAGCACAGCAACTTCACCAATATTTTATCGAAAAAGAGCAGGCCGAAATTAAACGTATCGCCACTTTAGTACGCTTTTTTGAACTTGATAGCTGCTTAAGTTATAACTTAGCTCGCTATTTTGATGACCAGAATGCACCCCAGCAATGTGGCCATTGTTCAGTGTGTAGAGGCCAGCAGGTAAAACTTAGTTACTCATTAGTGCATCAAATGCCTGAGCAAAATGTGATTGCTAGCAAAGTTGCTGAGCTTAAACAGCACTTAGCTGCTAAAGGGATTAGTGATGTCAGCATCGATACTCAGTGCCGCTTTTTAGCGGGCATGAGCGTGCCTTTATTTACCCGCAACAAAGTCAGGCAGCTATCAGGTTTTGGCCTTTGCGAGCAACAACGATACAGTGACATTAAAGCCCTGCTACAGCAGTTGTAGCAGGGCTTTAGGTGTAGAGTTTTGCCATTAAAAAGTGCCAAAACTGTACACTTAACCAATTTGAATACTGGTAGTCGGGTAGGTCAAAGGTTGGCTGTGCTGGCGAGCAAAACAATAAGCAAACGTTAATGGCCCAACCCGACCTATCAACATCAATAGTATGATGATGAGCTGACTAGGCGCACTTAAATCCCCAGTTATACCACGTGAAAGGCCCACGGTACTCAGTGCCGAAATTGCCTCAAAGGTGATATCAAGTAACGACCCTTGTTCAAGCTTGGTGATGATCATAATGCTGGTAAAAGCGATAAATAAGTACAGTATCATGACGCTTAGTGCCTTGATCACCAACTTGTCGCTCAGCTGGCGGTTAAACACGGTGACCGTGGTTTGCTGTTTTAAATAGCTGCGCATCGCTAAAATTAGGATCACAAAGGTGCCGAGCTTTATGCCACTTGCCGTACTAACTGAACCACCGCCAATCACCATCAGCAGCATAGTCAAAAGCGTTGAATCTTGACTCAAACCATCAATTGGCAGGGTATTAAATCCTGCGGTACGAGGTGTCACCGCTTGAAACCAAGCCGTTAATATTTGCTCAGACGTTGATAGCGGCGCTAATGTCGCCGGATTGGCGTGTTCAAAGAAAAAAATCAATATAAATGCGATGCAGTTGAGCATTAAGGTGGCAATTAACACCAAGCGGGTATTGGTTGATAGTAACGACCAGCGCTTTTGTTTGTAGATATCAATCAGTACAGTAAACCCTAAGCCGCCGATGATAAACAAAGCGGTGATCACCACGTTTACGGTTATATCGCCTTTGAATGCCGATAAGCTATCGCCGCTTAACGCAAAGCCCGCATTATTGAACGCCGAAATCGTATAAAACAGACTGTGATAGGCGCTTTTTAGTACACCGTAGTCATCGAACCAACTAATAAAGAGTAAGCAAAATGCCACCGACTCAATCACTAATGAATACACTAAAACATACTTAGCAACCTTGATCACCGAGGTTAAATCGTTAGTGTCAAAAGCGCGACTGGCTAGTAAGCGTTGCTGTAAGCCTAGAGTTTTTCCTAAACTTAATATTGAAATCACCGCCACGGTCATAAAGCCAATGCCACCTATTTGAATCAGCAGCATGACCACGCTTTGACCAAATACAGTCAGATCAGTACCGGTGTCGATGACCACCAGCCCTGTTACTGTAACCGCAGAGGCTGCCGTAAATAATGCATCGAGCCAGCTGATCGGTTGGGTGCTTGCCATTGGCAGCATGAGTAAGCCTGTGCCAAGCATAATTAACACAATAAAGCCGATAGTGAGCACTAAAGGTGGGTTTACTTTTTGCCGCTTACGACACTTTACACCGCTAAATTGTTTAGGGTAAACATTGGCTTGCCAGTTAATCATAATGCACGAAACCGTTTTGCTAATTTAGTTAAGTAAGTCTTAGAGCCCAGTAGCACCAGACTATCGCCGTGGCGCAGTTCGGTGTCGTTAGTCAGCTCTGTATTGAAGTAGTCATCACGGCGAAGTGTTAGCGGTTTTATATCGCTATTACGCTCTTTGAGGAGCCAGCCAATTTTGCGACCTGAAAGCTGCAGATCAATGCCTAGTTCAACAATAAACGTGGATTGGTTAAGCGGGAAATATTGATTAACCATCGGGTAGTTTAGCGCTTGTGCAACCCTTACGCCCATTTCTTCTTCAGGGTGAATGATACGGTCAACGCCGAGTTTACTTAGAATTTGATGGTGGCTTTTGGTACAGGCCTTTACCCAAATTTGCTTTACACCTAAGTTCTTTAAATGCAATACACATAAAATACTGGCTTCAATATTCTCGCCAATGGCCACCAATACGGCTTGGCAACTGGGTAAATCGAGCCGTGCTAATTGTGTTTCATCACTGGCATCAACCACTACGGTAAAACTGAGTTGGTCGGCATAGTGATTAACGGTGCTTTCGCTAATATCGGCGGCACATACTGTATGACCTTGTTTTGAAAGTTCTAAACAGGCGGTTACGCCAAAACGTCCTAATCCGATTACTGCAAACTGAGCCATTGTCTTTCTCGCTATTGTGGGTACGCGCTAAATGCTAATGGCAAAAAAACAGAAGTCTTTAGAGAGCTTGAAAGCTTTATAAAGATTTTATGCTGAGATAAAAAAACTTTATAAAAACTTTATAGTGACAAAATTAAAAACCCTTTAATCTAATAGGGACAAACGATAAGTGAAAAGATGATGCAGTCAGTATTCAAAATACAGTATTTAAAAGCCGCATTTTTAAGTGTGTTGATGCCACTTGTGGTGGTGCTCGCGATATTTCCATTTCGAGAACTGTTTACAACCACCGATATTGTGATGCTACAGCTGCTGTGGGTGACATGGGTTGCGGTGCGCAGTAATCGTCGTGTTGCAGCGCTTACCACCTTGGTGAGTGTTGCCTGCACGGACTGGTTTTATGTGGTGCCTTACTTTACTTTTCATATCGAAAATATTGAATATGTGGTCACTTTTTTGGTGATGTTGATTGTGGGTTTAGTGATAAGCCACTTAGCCGGGGAGCTCAATACCAAGGTTCGCGATGTGCAAGCCCATGCTAGTAATAGTCGCTTATTGTATGAGTTAGCTAAAAAGCTTAATGATCTCGATAGCCTTGAGGAGCAAAAGCAGCTGTTTTTAACAACCATGGCCGCGCATTTAAAGGTTGCGTGTGATTGGCAGCTAGCAGCCTCTAAGCAGTTTATTTATTTAAATGAACAACAAGCTGAATTTGGCGGCATCGCGTTTGCTAAAGCGCTTAATGCCGAGCAACTTGCTTTGGCGAATACAGCGTGCTCTTTACTGTATCAGGTTCAAGAAAAAACCTTACTACGCGAGCAATCAGCGGCGATTAAAGTACAGGCGGAGTTAGAGAGGTCAAAAAACACCTTGTTGCGCAGTTTATCCCATGACTTACGAACACCATTAGCGACTATTATGGGTGCATCAAGCATGTTGGCTGATGATGATATTCAACTAAGCTCTGAGGTTATCAAAGAGCAAGCTGCTAATATTTATGAGCAAAGTAAAATACTTAACCAGCACTTTGATAAAGTCATGGAGCTCAGTAAAGTGAATAAGTTAGCTGAGAATATTAAATGGCAAAAACTACCCATTTTGACCTTAATTAGCGAAGCTAAATCACGCCGTCAGCAACAACTACAAAACTTTAAACTGCATATCGAAGCTCAGCAACAAAGCATCTGTTTTGGCGATGAAACCTTACTTGAAATTGCCTTTGCCAATATGCTCGAAAACGCAGCTCGTTATGGAGATGGTTCGGCGAACATGCAATTTATTGAAACACTGGATGAATACCAAATTGTGTTAACTAACCCTTTTGCTAATAAGCACGAGACGAGTCAAGATGAAGGCGTTGGCCTAGGGAGTGTTATTTGCGATGTGGTTGCTAAATGTCATCAGGGGCGCTTTGAATTAACCCTCAATGAGCAGACAAAGCAGGCAACAGCTATATTAATTTGGAGTAACAGCCGTGGCTAATATTTTGGTTTTAGAGGACTCACCGCCTCTGCAAAGTTTTTTAAAAACACTGCTCAAAGCAAGTAACCATGAAGTCAGTGTGTGCGCGAAAGGGCTTGATGCGTTTGCACTTTTAAGCCAGCAGCAGTTTGATTTAGTGCTGCTTGATTTAGGTTTGCTCGATATGGATGGGCAAGATTGGCTGGTGGAGTTTAGGCAGTGGAGTTTACTCCCTGTTCTGGTACTTTCTGCGCGCGACGGCGAAACAGAAAAAGTCACCGCCCTTGATAACGGCGCTAACGATTACCTAACTAAACCATTCAGCGCAAACGAATTACTAGCACGTATTCGGGTGCTACTTCGCACACAAACAACACCAAGCCTAACGTTGCAATGTGGCGATATTCACATAGACCCGCATAAACATGTGGTGCGTAAAGGTGCTGAAGAAGTCAAACTAACTAAAAAAGAGTACGCTATTTTGCTGTTGTTATTTCAGCAAAAAGATAAGGTGTTAACGCATAACGCCATATTATCTGAGGTGTGGGGCGAGCAGTATATTAATCGCCCTGAATATGTGCGTGTACATATTGGTCAGTTAAGACAAAAGCTTGAACAAAATGCGGCGAGTCCTAAACATATCTTAACCGAGCCCGCCGTAGGTTACCGCTTAGTTGAATAAACTATCGCTTAACAACGCTTTAAGTTGTGTTTGTAACAGACCTTAGGTACTGTTTTAGGAAATAAAATAATAAAGCGGAAGTCTTTTCATTGGCTATGCATCAAAATACCGGACACGGCATTAGTTCACTGTCGAATACACAGCTTGAAGAGGTTATTGCAGAAATCGAGCAAGCCATTAAGTGGCACCAGTCATGGTATAGAAATTTATTAAGGTGCTTAATTGCAGACATACCTGCAGATGAACAAGACTTAGCAGATAATGCTCATAACCTTTGTCGTTTTGGGCAATGGTTTAATAAGCTACCCGAGCAGACCATAAATCTTCACCCTTACTTTTCTGAAATCGCTTGTGCGCATCAAAAGATGCATCAAGGTGCCAAAGTCCTGTTATCGTTAAAAGAGTCTAAGTCTGTTATTCCGGCTAATTTATTGGACCAGTTTCATGCTGATTTAGATAGCTTGCATGAATTTTTTGAAACTCTTATCGATGAATTCTCTGAGCTGCTTCACACAAGAGATCCTTTAACGGGGGCATCGAACCGAACAAACTTAGTAGAAAACCTGCAAAAAGAGCATGAGCTGTGCAAGCGTAAATCGCTGAGCTGCGCGCTGGTAATGATCGACCTTGATCACTTTAAGCAAGTGAACGATGAGTTTGGTCATGCTGCGGGTGATAAGGTATTAATCGCCCTGGTTAAATGCATTAAATCTCATCTAAGAGAGTACGATCAACTATATCGCTATGGCGGCGAAGAATTTTTAGTCTGCTTACCCCAAACAGAGCTAGAAGGTGCCAAATCATTTTCTGAGCGATTAAGAGCAGGCGTTGAAGCTTTAAAAATCGAAATCGGTAATGATCAACACATTAATGTAACAGGCTCATTTGGCGTTGCGCTAATAAATGCTGAAGATGATATCGAAAAGGCAATCGAGAGGGCCGACCAAGCCATGTATCAAGCTAAAAAGTCAGGCCGCAATCGAGTGTCTGTGGCTTGATTAGTAGCTTTGGAGCTTTATTTTATTGAACAGGGAAACAGTGACAGTGTACACACTGTCACTGCACATCAGGTCAGTCGTATTTCGCTTCTAACTCGTTTGCTGTGTGATAACTTTCGTGAGTTTTTAGCTGCTCTAAATAACGTTTAATTTCAGGGAAGTGCGCAAGCAGACCTGCCTCATCAGCTTTTTCTACAACAAAAGACATCATGAAATCAGCACCGGTCAATTCCTCATTTACTAAGTACTGCTTACCTTTTAATTGCTGGTTTACATAACTCAGTATCTTGCCAATTTCATGGTCAGCATAATCACCAATAAAGTTGGTTTTACAGCCATCTTTTGTAATAAATAATTTTAATAAAAAAGGGACCATTGCTGAGCTTTCTGCAAAATGAAGCCATTGCTGATAGTCAACATAGCTGTCGCTTTGCTGGCTCGGCATATACTTGCTTTTGCCGTAATTACTAATTAAGTAGTCGGTAATTGCGCCAGACTCAGTAATTACTTTGCCGTTATCTTCAAGAACGGGCGCTTTGCCCAGAGGATGAATTTGTTTTAATTCATCGGGTGCTAAAAATGTTTCTTTATTGCGTTGATAAGCAACAATGTCGTAATCTACGTCTAGCTCTTCGAGTAACCAAATAATTCGTTTAGAGCGTGATTTATTTAAATGGTGTAATTTAATCATTTGTTATCCTGAATAGTGACGCAACACTGTTTACTGCGCCTAAAAATTTTAAATTGGTTGCTGAACTTGCACGACCGTTTTACCGAAGTTTTCACCATTTAACATTGCATTAAAGGCGTTTAGGGTATTTTCAAAATCAGCTTCAAGGTGTTCTTTATATTTGACTTTTCCCTCGCTTAGCCACGCTTGCATGTCTTTTGCGAATTCATCATAACGGTGAGCGTAATCATCAAAAATTATAAAGCCTTGCATTTTAATTCGTTTGGTAAGGATTTGACCCATAAGCATCGATAAACGGTCTGGACCTGGGGGTAATTCGGTCGCATTATATTGCGACACTAGCCCACACAATGGCACCCGTGCTTTTGTATTCAACAGGGGTAACACGGCATCAAATACATGGCCACCGACATTTTCGTAATAAACATCAATACCATTATTACACGCTGCGCTTAACTGCTCTGCAAAATCATTTGCTTTGTGATCAATACAAGCATCAAAGCCTAGGTTTTCAACAGCATGTTGACATTTTTCTTTACCGCCAGCTACGCCAACGACCTTACAGCCTTTTAATTTAGCTATTTGCCCTACAGTTGCACCGACAGGCCCTGTAGCTGCAGCAACCACTACTGTTTCGCCCTGTTTTGGCTCACCAATATCTAAAAGCCCCATGTAAGCGGTAAAACCAGGCATACCCATAATACCAAGTGCATACGAAGGGTTTTCAGGGTTTTTCCCCAGTTTCATTAAGCCTTCAGTGTCGCTTATTGCGTATTCTTGCCAGCCTGTGTATGCCAATACCCACTCGCCCTTTTGATAATCAGGGTGGTTCGACTGCTCAACTTGGCATACGGTTGCGCCTACCATCACATCACCAATCTTTACAGGATCAGCGTATGATTCAGCATCGCTCATTCGTCCTCGCATGTAGGGATCAAGTGATAGATAAATTGTTCTAAGTAATACCTCACCATCTTTTGGCGCAGGTACTGAGTTTGTTTTTAATACAACATTGTTATCATTCGCTACGCCATTTGGACGCGATTTAAGAATATATTGACGATTTTGAATATCAGACATACTAAGCTCCTTTTGCCAGCAGTAAATTAAGATACGCCTTTAACGTTTTGCGGGCATAACATTAAAAATCAATACTAAAATTGTAATTGCTGAGTAACACGCTCATTATAGGGTTATTCACGGTTTTGAACTGGTTATAGGAACGGTGTATGCTAAATCTAGTTTAAGCTTATCAAAAGGATTGATATGAAGCGTATTTTACTATTGATTGCAGCGGTTTTTGCAACCTCTTTGCAAGCCAACACTGATGTACTATCGGTGGATCCGGTCATGCTCTCTGGCAGTGCTTTTTCATTTGAGAATGATGCCAAGCGTTACCCTAAGCAAAGCCAATTTAGCATTGTCCATAGTGTATTAATGAGCAGTGAAAGTGGTCGCCGTTTAGCGGTTGTGACGATTGAAAATAAAGCATCGGGATCGCGAATTCTTCAGGCTGACCATATTATGGCGCTGTTTGCCGATGGGCGTCGTGTTCATCCTCAGAGCTTTGACGAAGGTATTAAGTTAGATGATGGCGAAAAGCGTTCTTTGACCTTATCTTTTGGCGAAAACGAATACCCGATTTTAGCGGTATACACGAGTTTAAATGAGTAAAAGGAAGTCCTATGAAACGACTAAAGCCACTGGCAATAACACTACTTTTAAGCTCACCGTTAAGCTTTGCAGTTGATAGCCAAGACTTTGTTAAAGATAACGTTTTTACGCAAGGCGTTGAAGGGCCAACCATGTATAACGGTGCCTTATACGCGGTGAACTATGCCCAGCAAGGAACCATTGGCCGCGTTGATAATATGGGCAAAACATCTTTATTTGTGCGGTTGCCGAATGACAGCGTTGGTAATGGCCTCCAGTTTGACTCACAAGGTAATTTGTTTATTGCGGACTATGTTAACCACAATATTTTAAAAGTCCCTGCTGGCAGCAATAAAGCAGAAGTGTTTGCCCATAATAGTAAAATGAATCAACCCAATGACATTGCTATCACTAAAAACGGGGCGCTGTTTGCAAGTGACCCTAACTGGGCGGAAGAAACGGGTCAGCTGTGGCGTATAAATGCAGATGGCAGCACCCATTTACTCGAAAAAAACATGGGAACCACCAATGGGGTAGCGGTTAATCACGACAACACCAAGCTTTATGTGAACGAGAGTGTGCAGCGAGTTGTTTGGCAATATGACTTAGATGAGAACTTAAACATTAGTAATAAAAAAACTTTGATTAAGTTTGCTGATCATGGCTTAGATGGCATGCGCGTTAATAATCAAGGGCATGTGTTTATTACTCGCTACGGCGCAGGGAAAGTGCTTGAAGTATCGCCTACGGGCAAGCTCTTAAATAGCTACCAATTAAAAGGCCAGCATCCAACGAATTTGGCTTTCAACGAAACGCAAAACAAAGTGTATGTCACCATGCAAAAGCGCGGTGCAATAGAAGTCATTGAGCTTTAGCCTTGTTTTGCTCGCGCAATCGCGGCAGTGATTGCCGCTTTTGCCTGCGGACTATTCTTCCAGCAATTTGAATGTAGCATCGACGCGACTCGCTCAGCAATGGTATTTGCATCAAACCCGGCTAACTTCTCAAACGATTCAATACCAATTTCTTCAAACCGTTTTATCACTGTTGGCCCAACACCTTTGAGTGCTAAAAGCACGCTGCGCTCTTGCTCGTTAAATGGCATGTGTTACTCCTTATAAATCCTTTTTTTGGTACTTTGCCATATTAATTGTGCATAGCAAGTCTAATTTTTAGGTAATAAAAAAGCGCACCGGGCAGGGTGCGCTTGAGGGGATCAATCCTGTGTAGCTAAAACAGTAGGATTAATTAAAAGCTTGGGGCATATCTCAGTGAAACACCGACTGAGCGGCCAATCACACTATAATCACTTACGGTGTTAAAGTGGTTTGCGCCTACTTCAGGTGTTGGTGGTTCACGGTCTAATAAGTTATCGACACCAAAGTTAACAGCAAGTTCCTCATTAACTTGCCATGCAGCAGCAAAATCTAAGTAATTTTGTGCTGAGATTGTTTCTGAACGGTCGACAGCATACTCTACTTCACCGATTCTGCGCCAGCCAAGTTGGAAATTCATGTTATCTAACTGCCAATCAATGCTTGCGCGGTGTTTGTAGTCAGCTTGCAAGATACTCGCAAAGTCACCCGAACAGGCGCTGCCATAAGTTCCTTTACAGTCTACTTCAGGTACAGTGCTGTTGTTCTGACGGGTTTGTTTAGTAACAAAGTTACCTTGGTACGAAAACCTAAAACGACCACCCATTTGCTCTGGTGCATCAATCACATAATTTGCTGCAACGTCGATACCTTCTTGCTCAATAGCGGCTAAGTTAAAGTCATTAACGATGGCTGTGCTAATAAAGCCAGTGTTTGGATCGCGAAGTACCGCACCACACAGTGGGTTGTTTGGATTCGGGTCATCAACATAACAGCTTTGCAGTGCTGCACCAGGTTGAATTTGGCTTACCGCATCAGTTACGCGAATACTGTAGTAATCAAGTGATAAATCAAAGCCTTCTAAATAGCTAGGTGTATAAACAATGCCTAATGTATCTGATTCAGCTTGCTCAGGTTTAATATTCGGGTTACCACCATAGGTGTACTCTGCGGTACTTGAATCAAACTCGGTGCCAACAGGCGGCGCACCAAACGCAGCACATTGAGTTGCATCACCGGTGCCCAGTAAACATGGATCGCCGTTATAACGCCCTGCTAGTCGTGGCACAAACTGGTCGCTATTTTGGTCGAATAACGATAACGATAGCGCTGTGATTGGGCTTGCAAACTCACCTAAGTTAGGTGCTCTAAATGCGGTTAAGCGGTTGGCGCGAATACGAATGTCGCTGTTTATTGCCCAGTTGATACCTAGTTTGTAAGTGTCTTCTGCTTCGGTATTTGAGTAATCAGAAATACGGTAGGCACCTTCAAAGCTAAGCTCTTCAGCAAAAGGTTTATCAACTAAGATAGGCACTAAAATTTCAGCATAGAACTCTTCAGAGCTAAAGCTTGCATCCATATCAAATGCGCTGATAGACGCAAAGCTGGTGCCGTTTCTAAATGCATCACCTGGAGTTTGTTTTCCGGTTTCTTTACGGTATTCATAACCAATTGCAAAATCGATAGCACCGGCTGGTAATTCAAATAAGAACCCAGAATCACCTGATAGTGTTGCTGAGATCACACTTTGTGTACGGTCGCGAGTCGTATAAAGCAGCGGATCGCTAAAGTCGCTGAAATCATGGTTTGGATCAAAAATATCCACTGAATTTGCAAGGGCAGCAAAGCGACTATTACCGCTGTTATCATTACGGTATGCGTTGTTGTAAATGGTGGCTACTTCGTCAGTTTTGCCATACTGGCCATATACGTCATAACGTAAGTAGTCAGTAATATCACCTTTTAAACCCAGCTGAAATTGCATTGAGTCACGCACCGCTTCGGTGTGTTGCACACCTAAACCTAGGTTACGTTCAACATTAACAAGGGCATTGCCTTCGCTATCAAACGTAAGTTGGTCACGTAGTTCATCAGGAATATAGGCGTTGTCTTGCGTGAGGGTCACTTGTTCGTTAACAAAAATCGGTGTTTGGCCACTGGCACCCGCACCATTTACGGTCACTTTAGAATACATTGCGCGGCCATAGGCAATGGCACTGTCGCTCACATCGACGTCAAATAATAAGCCCGCAGAAAAACGGTCCATCGGTTGAGTTAAATAACGGTCAGCTGTGAAATCAGTTGTTTGACGCTCACTTGTTACAGCACCTGAATCAGCAATACCGATGCTGTTGCCAGAGGCAACGTCAGTATAATAACCACCGCTGTTGATCATTGCCGTTGAGTTTTCAAGCGCGTAGTCACGCTCGCCAGCTAACAGCTCTTTTCGTTCGGTGTAACCTATGTAGCCTGTTACATGGCCGCTACCATCTGCGATGTCGCCGCCAAAAATTGCTTCAAAGTTAAGCTTTTCGTTACCGCCGTCGGCACTTTCATAACTGGTTGAGAACTCAGCGCCAGTAAAATCATCGTCTAAAACAAAGTTAACAACGCCGGCTACGGCATCTGCGCCGTAAACCGCTGCTGCACCACCGGTTAATACATCAACGCGTTTTATTAATCCGGCTGGAATGGTGTTCACGTCAACCGAGTTACGAAAACTAAATGGTACTGCGCGAGTACCGTCAATAAGTACCAACGTACGGTTTTGGCCAAGGCCGCGTAAATCTATGGTTGATGAGCCAAATGAGTCACCGACTGTGGCACCGGTGCTGTTGGCACCTGCTGCAGCTTGAGGCAGTTTTGCGGTAATATCTTCAACGTTCACTGCACGGTCTAGGTGAATTTGTGCTTCATCAACGCTCACCACTGGGCTACTTGAAACCAGCTCGGTACGTTGAATACGTGAACCTGTTACGGTGATCACTTCAGGTTTTTTTACTTCAGTAGTTTCTTCTGCGTGGGCATAACTAATTACTGAACTTACAGCGAGAGCTAAAGGTGATAGCAGCAATAGCGAGCGATGCCCTGTTGATGTATTTGCTTTCATGATGATTCCCTTGCGTTTTATCATTTAAATCAACGCAGGTTGGTGTCTGACCTAGACCATTTAGTTAATTTAATGAGTCATACTTTTTGTTATGATGCTTGTGTGTTCTCCTTTTGGGGAGCTCACCGGTACAGTTTTAAAGCAATTTAAAAGTCTTTGCAATAATTATTCTTTAAATCTATTATTTTAAAATATAAACTATTCCAAGTCGTCAACCCGCTTATTTACATCTAATAAGCTGATTTTAAGTGATTTATTTATGCATCAACATATTGAAAAACTGTATTTAAGCGCAAAAAAAGAAAGAAAATTAATAATTGGTCTAATGAGTGGTACCTCGTTAGATGGCCTTGATATCGCGCTATGCGAAGTATCAGGGCAGGGCATGGATACTCATGTAGAAGTATTAAAGTTTACTACCGTTGATTATGACGATGATTATAAAACACGTGTAAAACGAGTATTCGCCAAACGAGAATGTGACCTTGAAGAAGTCACTTTGCTTAACCCTTGGATTGGCCAATTACATGGTGAAATGGTTGCCAAAACGTTAGCCAGCTGGGGAGTAGCAAAAGAACTTGTTGATGTGATTGCCAGCCACGGGCAAACCATTTATCACTGCCCAAAAAACCAACACAAGCGTGCAGAATATGGTAATGCAACACTACAAATTGGTGACAGCGATCACCTAGCCGTGACTTCTGGCATTACTACCATAGGTGACTTTAGACAAAAGCATATTGCAGCGGGTGGCGAAGGCGCACCGCTTGCGGTATATGGTGACTATTTGTATTTCACAAGCACCAGCGAAAACCGAATTTTGCTTAATATGGGCGGCATTGCAAACTTAACCTACTTACCAAAATCAGCAGATGCACGAGCGGTTTTTAGTTCTGATATTGGCCCAGGTAATACCATTATGGATGCCTACATACAGCGTTATTTTGCTCCACTTCAATATGATAAAGATGCTGCTATTGCAGCAAAAGGCACGGTAAATGAAACTTTACTAGCTGCGCTGTGTGATGATTCGTTTTTTGCTTTAGGGCTTCCAAAAACCACCGGGCCAGAAGTGTTTAATCTAGAGTATTTAGCAGCAGCACAAGCACGCTCGAATACACAGAGTTTATCGCACTTTGATGTGATGGCAACCTTAGTGCAGTTTTCAGGGGTAATGATTGCTAAAGCAATTAACCAATGCAGCGAAGGCTTGACCGATGTGGCTGTATACGCCAGTGGTGGCGGGGTTCATAACCCATTATTAATGAAAACTATTTTGGCTAATTGCCCAGCGCTTTCTGTGATAAATAACACCGATTCGTTGGGCATAAACCCAGATGCAAAAGAAGCCGTGTTATTTGCTATTTTAGCGAACGAATGTTTGTCGGGTGGGCAGCAACGCTTTGGTAATACCGAGCAAGGGATCCCCGATATTACCATGGGTAAAATTAGCTTTGCTGACTAAGCCAAAACGCTCTAGAAAAAAGCTAAAAAGCTTGCGCCAAGATTACTGATGTAATGGCGTAAGCCATTGTTTTTAGATTGATCGCCAGTTAGCAGCTCTGGTGATGTGCTTGCTGCAATGCTGACATCAAATTGGGCGCTGTCTTTAAGTGTTGCATGCATGCCGTGTAGCATTAATTGCAAAACAAATTCACCACTGTGAGTAACACCCTCTAACGTAAGCATAATAACGTGCTGATCTAGATCGTGCTGCGTTAAAGTGTGCGCAGTAAAATAGGCCGATTCACGAGCATCAGGGCGTGTCGCGCTGATAGAGATCACGTCATCTTCATGGGCATCATCTGGCAGCACACAACAAAATACAACACGCTTTTGCTCATTAGCCGCAAAATGCAATTGTTCATATTCCATAGTATGCGCAAGCGCAGCACATAAAGGATCTTCACTAGAGGGGAGTGCAAACGAAAGTTGCACCAAGGCACTGTCCATTACTTCTTCATTACGTTAGCTGATTAAATTAGCGTCAATTATTGATCAATTAGATGACAGAATTATGACTATTGTCATATTGCGGATTATTTATTTCAGAAACAGAGAAACGTTGAATGTTTGATTCGTTTGGTCGGATATAAGTCTGTATCTTTTGGTTGTTGAGCTCCTATTAAAAAGCTAAGAAAAAACAATATTTCGTCCTCTTCTTTTTGCCTCATAAAGGTGTAAGTCGACTCTTTTGGCTGCCTGTTCTGACGTTTCGTTTGGTGCAATTTCTATAACACCTAAGCTTATCGTTGCGCTTATAGACAAAGATGTATGTTCCTTTTCGGCAACTGAAAGTCTAATACGCTCGGCAATATCTTTTGCATGCTCTAAAGATTGATTCTCAAGCACGATTAAAAACTCTTCGCCGCCGACACGACCTACCCGATCAGAACAACGGACTGTTTGTACAATCGTATTGGTTATAGATATGATTAATTCATCACCAATATCGTGACCGTATTGATCATTGACCGCTTTAAAATGATCAATATCGATAGAAATCAAAGAGCTTACTTGCTGATTTAGTTTGTTTTGCACCATGACACTTCGTTTTAAATTCAATATAGCTCTTCGATTTGCTATGCCTGTTAGTTCATCTTTTAAAGCGAGTATTTCAAAGTACTTTTTCTGGCGAACTTGTTTGAATGTATAAACGGCGAATAAGAGTAAGCACAAGCAAGTGACCATCACAGTTAAGCCTTGCCAAAAAGATTTATCTTCGGCCACCGCTAAAAATTTTTGTTGTAGCTTTGACTCATGCTCTAAACGAGAAATCTCAAGGATCTGCTGTTCATAATTAAAGTTTAATCTGGCAGATATAAGCGTGTTATTTGCGATAGCTTGTTGTTTATCTTTAATTAAAGCGATTAATTGTTGTTGAGATGTTATTTGTAAGGAAGTATCTCCTGTTGCAGCTGCAAGCTGCGAGGTTAAATTTAAATAACGCTCCTTTAAGCTCTCGGGCCAATATTGTTGTTGCCCGGCTATCTTCTCATAAGATGTAAGGGCGGCTTGCAACTGATAGGTAGCCAAGTACCATTCTGATTTAGTAAAGTTGTATAGTGTCAAAATCCAGCTGTCAGTAACCGAGAGCGTGTTCAACTCAGTTAGATATGACTCACCCTGAGATAAGCTATTAAGTTTTATATTGAGTTCTGTCAGTTTAATTAATATGTAAGCATAGCCATTTTCGCTTTCGAAACGACGAACATCTTTTTTTATCGACTCGTATAGCTCAACTGCCTTTATTAAGTCGCCTTTTTCTTCATAGGCATACGCGAGTTGATCCGCTACTTTGTACTGCTCTTGCTCATTGAATTTCGTTAACGCTAATTTGGCTCGCTGCAGTTGTTCAATTGCAAGTTCATAGTTGTACAACGCTATGTGAATATCGGCAATTTCTTTTAATGCGAGTGCTTTTTCGTAGTCATTACCTGCTTTTTCAAATAACTGATAAGCCGTTTTAGCAGAGTCGAATGCCTCTTGATAGTCGCCTTTAGTTAACTGAATACGGTTAAGTACTATGTGAGCAAGAGCAATGATTGACAATTTTTTTGAAGAGGTTATTTCGTCTACTGACGGCGTGTTAATTATTGGTTTTAAGTGTTCGAGAGCTTTCTGGTAGTTACCTTGCGTATACTCTTGGTTTGCTTCACAAACAGCAAGTTCCTGTATTAAGTTTAAATTGTTTACTTGTTGAATGATTGGTTTGGCTGTTTCTAGAAATTTTTTATATTCATTAATCCCGTTTGGGGTTGATAGATTAGAAAACCAACATTTAAACGCCATTACTTGCGCATCATCTAGCACATTTTCATAAGGCATTTGCTTTTCTAATCTAGCTAAAATTTCGACAGATTCAGAATATGTTGTATAGCCGTGAAGAGCACGGCTGATTTCACTCTGAACATCCTTTGCTGTCACATTGGTTGCAAATAGCAACAAGCACAATATCCTTATCATTTGAGCATTACTCCATACAGCTACTCTGATGCCAATCAATGATATTTTCTTATAATTGCAGCTAGCTTAGCATAATGAAATTGTTGCTTATAAGATTTTATGTTGAAAAAATATAAATAATTTAATGCTTTAAGCTATGGTTGGTTACTTTTGGGATTTGAAAGCAGCTCAACACAAAGTAATGGAATTGTGTACCTAAAATGATATGGTTACTTTAAATAGTTTTAATTAAAAGGATGTTTTTTTTCATGTTAAACAAAATATTACTTTGTAGTGCTTTGTTATTTTCTGTTACAGCACTGGCTGAAAGACCAGATTATTTTAATGATGAGATAGAGCAAGAGTATCTCGCGGTTTTAAAGCATATGGACGAAATGATGCCGCAAACCGATGTAGAGCTTGCCTATTTACCCTCTTTTTACCCGTTTAGCATCTTTGATATACATGCCACAAAATTTAAAAATGACAAGGATAAGCAAGCGTTCACTAACTTTAATTTAGGAGTGCTTGGTAGTCAGTATTTAAATGTTGAACAGCAGTTCGGAACAAAACTTCCTAATTTATTTATTTGCAAAAAAGATCAGTGTACTGAACAAAGGCTTAAGTTAATTAGGCCGTTTTTAGATTTATCAGAGGAACAAATTTTAGCATTTAAAAATAGCCAAAATTTGAAACTCATACAGCAATCTGCGCCGCACGTTTACCGTGTTAACAATACTTTTTACTCTCCTACTCAATTGTTAAGCTATACACCATCAACATATGCGGGGTTTGTACCATCTGCCGATTATAAAACTCTATCACCCGGTGAAGCCCCTAGCTTGATGGAGCTATCAGCCGATTCACAAAAACTCAGAGATTTAATGGTTAAATTTAAGGTTGCAGCAGTAACAAAAGATGAGTATGACAACATTAATGTGATTTTCGGTGGTCTTAGTGATAATCATTGGGGAGTGGTCCTTTTAGATAAATATAGTATACCTAGGGAAGGCGATAGGAATGCTTTAGGCCTTGAGTACGAAATAATCAAACCACTCTCCAAGACAAGTTTTTATTATCAAACTAATTAAACCAAGTTTTATCAACAAACAGTTATCAATGGAGTAAACAATGGGGTTGTCTGAAAATAACAAACCAAAGCCCCATAGTTTTGTGTTGAAAAGTTTTGGATTAATAGCACTTTTTGTATCTTTAACAGGATATGCCACCGAGCAGCAAATTCAGCAGCACGTAGATGCGTTTATTCAGAGCCAATATAAAGATCACTTCACAGAGTTAGTTTCTGATGATGAAATTGGCCAATTAAAGCGTTTTTATGAGCATAGTGATGGTAGAGTCTCTATATTTTGGACTTATCAAACAGGCAATGTTTGGTTAGAAAAACTGACTCTCATTAAGGTGCAAGATGATGGATATAGCGAGTTGTCGTCTATTTCTTTTAACGGCGTAGTAGATAGTACGAAAAAGATTGGCGAACAGCTTGTTATACAATTAAGTACATATGATGAGAGTGATCCTCGTTGCTGCCCCAGCAAGAAAATCACTTTACGCTACCGTATTTATAATGGTGAGTTAGTTAAGTTATAGCCAGATTGTTTTTCATCAGGCTATAAATTAAGAATTAGCAAATATGGTATTCGCCACGGTGTTTGTTGCTGAACATAAAGGCTTGTAACTCAGATTTAAGTACCTCGACAATATCCGTGGTAAAGGGCGTTCTGATTTCACCAGAGTCTAAATATCTCAGTAAATCAATTTCATGTTTAAGTGCTGACTGAATCGAATAACTAATTGGGTAGGTTACTTTAAACTGTTTATGCGATATCACATTGTCGTGGTTTTCAATCTCAACATAGAAAGTTAATTGCTCATCTTCTTCGCAAATGTCGCTACAGGTGCCTTGCTCACGAATACAATCCAAGACAATATTTCTGATGAAAATATCAAATTCGTTCATATTAATCCCTCAATTTTTGCCCATCCACTGGGTACAACTGAAATCTAGCAAAAAATAATTAATCTAGCCAACTCAATTTTGCATCTTTTGGATTAACTCTTTCTGGGTAGGTTGATTTAAAAGTGCTAGGGGGAGGGGCGTGGTCAGTTTATAGGGGGTAATCCTTAGGGATTGGTCGTTAGGGGATAGGATGCGCGAAACACGTTTCACGCCTACGTTGTAGCAGCGGCTTTATGCTGCGTCATTGATAAATTTTTAAGAGAAACGAGATACGATGGGCGAGGTAAAAACGCGATGTAAAATCGCTGCTACACAATCAGGTTCAGACTAAATTTAAAAACTGACGGGCTAAAGCCCGACCTACAATGTAGGTCGTCATTTATGGCGATAAGGGTTGAGGTAGACGTGCACCTCGCTCCTCGCACCTTGACCCTCGCATCTCGAACCTCGAACCTCGATCCTCGCAACTTTCCCCTTTCCCCTTGAAACTTGCTAACTCAATTACTAATTTCCCCCCTAACAATCTCTGCGCCTTTACTTAGCGCACTAAGCTTGGCGCTTGCTATGTGGCGAGGGAGAGGGGCCATACCGCAGTTTGTGCATGGGTAAAGCTTGTCGGCATCAACATATTTTAGGGCTTCGCGTAATGTGTGTGCCACTTCATCAGGGGTTTCAATTTCATTGCTTGCTACATCAATGGCACCCACCATCACCTTTTTACCGCGAATGAGTGCTAATAGTTCAATGGGCACGCGAGAGTTGTGACACTCAAGAGAAATAATATCGATATTCGACTTTTGAAGTTTTGGGAATACTTCTTCGTATTGACGCCATTCATTGCCCAGTGTTTGTTTCCAATCAGTGTTGGCTTTAATGCCATAGCCGTAGCAAATGTGCACGGCGGTTTCGCACTTTAAGCCTTCGATTGCTCTTTCTAGGCACTTAATGCCCCAGTCATTAACATCATCGAAGAACACATTAAACGCAGGCTCATCAAATTGAATAATATCAACACCCTCAGCTTCGAGCTCTTTCGCCTCTTGGTTGAGAATTTTGGCAAATTCCCACGCTAGTTTTTCACGGCTTTGATAATGCGCGTCATACAAGGTGTCGATCATGGTCATAGGCCCTGGTAATGCCCACTTTATAGGTTGCTTGGTCTGCGAACGTAAAAACTTGGCGTCTTCAACAAACACGGGTTTGCTGCGTGACACCGGGCCAATCACACTTGGTACACTGGCTTCGTAGCGATTACGAATGGTCACTGTTTTACGGTTCTCAAAATCAACGCCATTTAAGTGTTCGATAAAGGTCGTTACAAAGTGCTGGCGGGTTTGCTCGCCGTCGCTCACGATATCAACGCCAGCTTGTTGTTGCTCTTGTAAGGCAACGCGCAGCGCGTCTTGTTTGCCGTCGATAAGTTCTGCACCTTGCAATTTCCAAGGTGACCATAAGGTTTCAGGCTCAGCAAGCCAAGCTGGTTTTGGTAAACTGCCTGCTGTCGATGTAGGTAATAACTTTTTCATTTTTACTCTCATTAAATTGCGTAGTTGGCAGACCATTTTTCAAGTACTGATTGATAAGGCTTAATAAAGTGTTGCTCAGTAAACTTACCTTGCGCAATCGCCAGTTGGCTGCGCTCTTCACGGTCGTAAACAATTTGCGTGATAGAGTGATCAGCATTTCTTAAATTTGGTTGATAGCAACTACCCGCCACAGCATTGGCGTTATAAATTTCTGGACGGTAGATTTTTTGGAATGTTTCCATAGTGCTAATCGTGCTGATCAACTCTAAGTTGGTGTAATCGTTCAGCAAGTCACCAAAGAAATAAAACGCCAGCGGAGCAACAGTGTTTGGTGGCATAAAATAGCGCACCTGCAAGCCCATTTTTTTAAAGTATTGCTCGGTTAATGACGACTCATTTGGTAGGTACTCTGCACCTAAAATTGGGTGTTGGTTTTCTGTACGATGGTACGTTTTGTTATCAGACACGCTTAAACAAATAACCGGTGGTTTTTTAAAGTGCTGTTTGTAAGTCTCTGAGTCAATAAAGTATTTAAAGAGTTTGCCGTGTAAGTCGCCAAAGTTTTCGGGAATGCTGAATTCGCTTTTCGCTTTATTATGATCAAGCAACAGTACACTAAAATCATAATCACGCACGTAAGATGAAAAGTTATTACCAACAATACCTTCGATACGTTCATTAGTTTGGTGATCAATGATATTAGTTTTTAGCACTTCAATTGACGGGAATGCCTCTGTGCTATGTGCAATTTCTAGATCAACTGAGATGATCTCAAGCTCTACTGAGTAGCGGTCGCTTTGCGGGTTATCCCAGTTAGCTAGCGCATTAAAGCGGCTATCAATCATTTTTAATGCGTTACGTAAATTCTGTTGGCGACTTTCACCGCGAGCTAGGTTTGCAAAGTTTGTGGTAAGTCGTGTGCTATTTGACGGATGATAATTTTCGTCTAGGCAAATGCTTTTAATTGTAAATCTGAAATCGTTGTTCATGGCAATGTATCCAAAAGTCCTGAGATAAATGATTGCTGCTCACCTTCCTTAAATCGCTAGGTCATTAACCTTAGGTTGCTCTGCAGCGTAAAATACTAATAAATTTATACGTGCTCAGTATCATGAAGAAAAACGTTTTTATTTCAGGTAAAACATGAGACAGATTCATAAATATTTGCTGTTTTAGTAAAACATTTAGGAAGGGATAGTGAAAAAATACTTCAAAGCCATTTTAGACGTCTGGATTTCCAAATCGGTTTGTTGGAGTTGCAGTAATTTCATATAAAACGTGAGTAATATTCACTACTTAACCCTACTTTTGAGAACAACCCCGTACTTTATTGTTGTTATACTCGGTTCCCTAAACCAACAAAGCAGACAAATACAATGAATGAATTAATCGTGCTTATTATTGCTTGCGCCATACTTGGTGGCGGGGTAGGCTTTTTAGCTGGGCTCTTAGGAATTGGTGGAGGCCTAGTTATTGTGCCCATATTAAGCATGATCTTGCTGCACTTTCAGGTGTTACCTGCTGAGCAAGTTGTGCTGGTGGCGATTGCTACATCGCTTGCCTCAATTCTTTTTACTTCAACGTCATCAGCTATCGCTCACCACAAAAATGGTAATGTGCCTTGGCAATTGGCTCCGTGGGTGATGACTGGGGTTGCACTAGGCGCTCTTATCAGTGGCTTTTTGGCTTCGCTATTACCTGCAAATGTGGTGCGAATTGTGTTTGCTGTGAGTGTAGTGCTTATTGCATTAAAAATGATTTTCAGTAGTAAAAATGACAGCCAATCAACACGAATGCTACCCAATAAAGGCCTTTTGACACTTTATACAACCATCACGGGTGGTCTATCAGCCATGATAGGTATTGGCGGTGGTGCGGTACTTGTGCCGTTACTAACATTTTTCTCGGTCGATATGAAAAAAGCCATTGGTTGTGCTTCGGCCTGCGGTATTGTCATTGCGCTATTTGGCTCAGTGGGTTACATCAGTTCAGGCAGTCAGTACTTTACATTAAAAGAGGGCTTTGCCGGTTTTGTTTATTTACCGGCCTTGTTTGGTATTGTTTGTACTTCGTGGTTTACCGCACCATTAGGTGCAAAAGCAACGCATCATTTGCCTGTGTCTACCATCAAGAAAATCTTTGCAGGGCTTTTGGTTATTATGGCTGTGAATATGCTTACTAAATAGTGTTAACTATTAAATCTACTTTGCGATTTATTTAAAGTTAGGAGTGCTTTTTAAACCAACACTCAAAAAACTCTATAAACGCTTTCACTTGCCGAGGTTGGAATTGCCTGCTTGGATATATCACCTGTAGGCCGACACTTTTTTTATCGCTGTGGCTAAAGCCTCGAACATACTCATCTAGTATCAAATTAAGGTCGCCTGTTTTGAGGTCATTTTTGATATCAATGTATGATTTTAAGGCTATGCCATGGCCTTGATTTGCCCAGCGTCTTACCACCTCACCGTCTGAGCATGAAAGGTGGGGAGCTACTTTAATAGAAAAGTGCGTGTTATCTACCCCAAAATGCCAGTCATTTAGCGGTTGCCCAAGTCGCTCAAGTACAAGGCAACGATGATTTTTTAAATCTTCGGGATGCCTTGGCAAGCCAAACGATTCTATATAGCTAGGTGAGGCGCAAAGCACACGGCGGTTATTACATAGCGGGCGGCTAATCAAGTTACTATCAGGCAAATTGCCGAATCTAAATGCCAGATCAATACCTTCCTCAACAATATTGGCAACCCCATCTGTCAGTACTAAATGCGGTTTAACATTTGGGTGGTTATTGATGAATTCTGCTAATGCGGGTGCAACAAACTGGCGACCAAAGTCAGATGTTGCAGAGAGTTTCAGCTGGCCTCTTAGGCTTTGTTGCGACTCTTGAAGTATGTTTTCTGTGTTTTCGACTTCTGCTAATACTCTTAAACAGCCACTATAAAAACGTTCACCTGCATCTGTTAAGGCAATACTGCGCGTATTACGCGTTAACAATCGCGTATCGTAATTTTGCTCAATTTTATTAATTCGTGCTGTCATGCTTGCAGGCGAAAGCCCCAATTTTCTTCCCGCAGCGGCTAAACCTCCCGCTTTTACAACGTGAACAAAAAGTGCCATATCATCAATTTTTGACATTATTCTTCAGTTTTAATGAATACTTATTTAACTCTAAGGCTAATTATCAATTTAGTCAAAATAGTTAAACTCATTTCATCACTTGAAGGAGATAGAAATGCAGCTTAATCACGCTCTGCTTTTAGCAACGAATATCCAGCACATGGCTCAGTTTTTAGAGTCGTCGTTAGGCCTTAAAAAGGGGCCAAGGCCAGCATTTGGTTTTGATGGTGTTTGGTTATATGACGACTTGGATACGCCATGCATTCATATAGCAGCTAAGTTTGGGGTAAATGAATCGCAGTCTAATTACTTAACCCAAGCTTCGGTATCAACAGAAGCAGTTGGCTTATCAACGGTTGACCACCTTGCTTTCTTTGCAACTGATTATCATGAAGTTAAAGCACGGCTAGAAGCAACTTCAATACCATTCGTTGAGCGGGAAGTGCCGGCAGCGAATGAGCATCAAGTGTTTATTCAAGGGCCTGATGGCTTAAAAATAGAAATTTTATTTACACGCAGCGAGCTTATTTAAAAGGTATACATATGAAAAATAGAATATTTAATACAGACCAAATTGGTCATCATAAAACCGCAAATAAAATAGTGATGGCTCCAATGACCCGTTCACGTACGGCTCAACCAGACGATATTCCGACAAGTCTAATGGCAGAATATTATGCGCAACGAGCCAGTGCGGGTTTTATAGTATCAGAGGCGACGCAAATTTCTGCACAAGGAAAGGGCTACTCATTTACCCCCGGGATTTATACTGAAGAGCAAATCAATGGATGGCGCAAAGTAACGCAGGCTGTTCATCAGCAAAATGGACTCATTTTTTCTCAGTTATGGCATGTTGGCAGAATGTCGCATAGTGTCTTTCATCCAGACGGCTTGCCGGTTGCGCCAAGTGCTATTGCTCCCAATGCGCAAGTGTGGGTGGTTGATGAAAATGGCGAAGGCCAAATGCTTGATTGTCCTACACCACGTGAATTATCGACCAATGAAATTAAGGGCATTGTTGAAGACTATAAACAAGCTGCTTTGAATGCGATTGCAGCAGGGTTTGATGGCGTTGAGGTACATGCAGGCAATGGCTATTTAATCGATCAATTTCTAAGACAAACATCAAACAAACGTACCGATGAATACGGCGGTAATATTGAAAATAGAGCAAAGTTCGCGCTGCAAATCATTACCGCAATTAGCCAAGCTATCGGCCCAGAAAAAACGGCTATTCGATTAGCTCCTTTTATTACACAAAGAGGCATGGATGATCCGCAAGCAATCGATGCCATTTTATATCTAGCTAAAAAGTTTGATGAACTTGGCATTGCTTATGTGCATTTAGCGGAAGCTGATTGGGATGATGCTCCCCTCGTAACAGATGAGTTTAGAGTTAAATTACGTGAAAGCTTTGGTGGCAAAATAGTGGTTGCAGGAAATTACACATTAGCAAAGGCCGATAAACTAATAGGTGAAGGCTTAGTTGACTATGTTGCATTTGGCAGAAAGTTTATTGCAAACCCTGATTTACCTTATCGTTTAGAGCACAATTTACCTTTGAATGAAATATCAGATCCTACTACTTTATTTGGTGGTGATGAGCGAGGTTACATAGACTACCCAGTATATCAGGGAAATAAATGATGAAATTTTTAAAGCCAATTTTAATTGCGTCGGTGTTTGTTCTAAGCTCCTTAGGTGTAGCTCAAGCTAAGGAGGCAACATCTGTATTTTGGCCTGATGATGCTCAACTTGTGATCTCAATTTCGATGCAGTTTGAGGCAACAGCGCAAGACCAATCAGATCCAGGCCCGTTTCCACCGCAAGAGCTGGGTTATCCAGACACTATTTCACCCTCTTGGTACCAGTACGGCATGAATGAAGGCATACCTAGGCTGCTAGATTTATGGGATAAGCATCATATTAAAGTAACCTCACACATGGTTGGCCGAGCGGTTGAATTAAACCCTGAGTTAGCAAAAGAGGTCGTGCGGCGCGGGCATGAAGCATCAGGGCACGGACAAACATGGACCCCTCAATACTCTATGAGTGAAGAGCAAGAGCGACAGTCATACATAAAAAGTGCAAATATCATTGAAAAAGTAACAGGGCAGCGACCTGTGGGGTTTAATGCTTTTTGGATGAGGCATTCAAAAAATACACTCAAAATCCTTAAAGAATTAGGTTTTATTTATCATATAGACGATTTATCTCGTGATGAGCCATCGCTAACACCTGTTGGAAGTGACGACATTGTTGTTGTTCCATACACTTTTCGAAACAACGATATAGTTCGATACACTGGCAGCACAGCCATGACTGGTAAGGCGTATTTACAAGAGCTTAAAGACGAGTTTGATGTGCTCTACAAGGAAGGCAAACAACGCAGAAGAATGATGTCTATCAGTGCTCACGATAGATTAGCGGGCACTCCCGCTAGAGTGAAAGCGTTGGATGACTTTATAACCTATGCAAAGCAGCACAAGGGGGTTAAGTTTATGCGTAAAGATGACATAGCAAAATGGATTTTACGCCAAGACAATGTGCCAAAAAACTCACCTCGAACTTTTGAAGAGAATTTGTTATGAAATACACACTAACCTTTATTGCATTACTTTTATCTGGCTGTGCCTCACAGCAGCAAAAGGGTGAATTTGAGGATGTAGTAATCGCAGATCATCACTGCCCAGGGGAAATAGATCGAAGCTATAACACCACGATTTATAGCTCAGACGAACCAGAAAAAATTGGCAAAACTGAAGTCACTACACATTGCACTCCAGTTAAAACAGAAACTGAATTTGAAAGAGACTTAAGGGAGCATCAGTAACTTCTTAAAACGCCTCAAAATATGTTTGCTAAGGCTGCAATTATGCTTACTAAATAGTGTTAACGTATTAATTCGACAACACGAAAGCCGTTTGTTAATGTCAGTTAAGCAGTATTTAGGCTGCTTAACTGCCTTTTTTCGAAAGCTGTATGCGCTAATTAAGGACTATTTTTTAAGGAAAATGTTATGGAACGTTGGTGCTTTCAAGCGAGTAAAAAAACACTAAGCTCTTTATTCGTTGCTCTATCACTAATGGCTTTGCCAGTGACTGCTGAGCCTACAAAACCTCTCGAAACTCACCATGCTTTAATGGGCCAAGTTCTCAATGCAAACCAACAAGCTCCCCTTACAGGTTTTGCACTTCATGTGCTTGTTGATGATGGACATGCTTTTTCAACGGTAAAGCAAAGTAAAGAAAATGCGCCGCAAGTTATCAACCCAAATAGTTTATTTAGAATTGCCAGTGTGACCAAAACCTTTACTGCGGCAACGGTGTTACGTTTGCACGAGGAAGGAAAACTAAGCCTTGATACAACGCTCGATAAGTTAATTTCTGACGACTTTTTTGCGCTTCTTGAAAGCGATGGTTATGCCCTAGATAAAATGACGCTTAAGCAAGTGCTGAGTCATACGGCAGGGCTATACGATCACGCCCAAAGCGATCAGTATTTAGCTGGCATAATGGCACATCCGCAGCAAGATATTACGATGCGCGAGCAAATTAAAGGGTGTGTAGAGTGGGGCGACCCAATTGGTAAACCTGGTGAGCGTTTTTCATATTCAGATACCGGTTATGTGTTACTCGGCCATATTATTGAAAGAGTGACAGATTTACCGCTACCTGAAGCGGTTCGCCAATACTTAAGTTTCGATAAAAATCATATCGAAAATGTGGTCTGGGAACGGGGGGATTCGGTTGCTGTGGATGAGTCTCGACGCGTACATCAATACTTGCATGGCACCGATACTTTTAATTGGAGCCCAACTGTCGATTTATATGGTGGCGGTGGGCTTGTTGCCAGCCCAATCGGTATGGCTAAATTTTATCAGGCTTTATTTTCAGGTAAGGTCTTCAAACATCCAGAAACGCTCAAACTCATGCTATCGGTTAAAGGCTTACCAGCAGATAGCCCTTACCGTTTAGGTGTATTTGCAAAAGAATATAACGGCACCTTGGTTTATCAACATGGTGGCTTTTGGGGCACTTTGGTGATGTATGAGCCAACAACGCAGGTGGTGGTCGCAGGGGCTGTTACTCAGCAAAAAGACTACGCCCAGCTTGAAAAAGTAATGAGTGACTATTTAATTTTACAAGCAAAATCAGCACTCTAAACACGCCAAAATCTAAACTGGCGCACAGATGCGCCAGATTCTTCCTTTAGCTCAACTTTAGCTAAGTTATTATAGAAAATAAATGACTTGCGTACTTCATATAACAAAAATATTATATAACTAAATTGTTATGGAGTAAGTCGTGAAAGTTCTCTTTTTATGTACAGAAAATTCAGCCCGTTCAATTATGGCTGAGGCGCTGCTTAAACATCATGGTAAAGGTGAGTTTGAGGTGTTTAGTGCGGGTACTGAACCTTATGCGGTAGACCCTCGTACGCTTGCGGCGATTGAGCATTTTGGTTTAAAAACCGATGACTTACACTCAAAGCACTTAAACGATGTAACTAACCTGAATTTTGATTACGTCATTACCTTATGTGATGACGCTGCCAAAGAATGCGCCAATCGCGTCGATGGCAGCCATTGCCTTGCATGGGATTTTATCGATCCTAAAACGCGTCCTGAACCTCACGCCTTTGAAAAAACCTTGCAAGAGCTCAATGAGCGAATCAAACAGTTTGTGCAATCCCATAACAAAGAAAAACCAGTATCGATTTCGCCAACCATATTTTATAAAGCCCTTGCAGATGATATTCGTTTAAAAAGCTTATTGCTTATCGCCGTTGAGCAAGAGGTTTGCGTATGCGAACTAATGACGGCACTTAACGAGCAGAGCCAACCAAAGGTTTCAAGGCATTTAGCGCAACTTAAAAAACAGGGCATTTTGTCGGATAGAAAACACCAGCAATGGGTGTTTTACTCTTTAAACCCGACCTTACCAATGTGGATGAAACAAACAATTACCTCGACCGTGGTAAACGAACCAAATTTCATAGAAAACGAGTTAGCAAGGCTAAATGCGATGGGCGATGATCGCCCAACCCGTGTTGCTCGTTGCTGCAATTAAGGACTGAAAATGGGTGTTTTTGAACGATATTTATCTGTATGGGTTGCTGCTGCTATCGCCATCGGTGTGACGCTTGGGGTGATGTTTCCGCCTTTATTTGAGCTAATTGCCAAAGCCGAAGTGGCGCATGTAAACATTGTTGTTGCACTGTTTATTTGGGTAATGATCTACCCGATGATGGTGCAAGTTGATTTTTCAACAATCAAAGAAGTCGGTAAAAACCCTAAAGGGCTGATGCTCACTTTAATCATTAACTGGCTTATCAAACCGTTTTCAATGGCCGCATTAGGTTGGCTATTTTTTGAAGGGTTATTTGCTGATTTCGTTAGCCCTGAAACTGCGCAAGAATATATTGCTGGGATGATTTTGCTTGGTGTTGCACCTTGTACGGCAATGGTGTTTGTGTGGTCACAACTGACCAAAGGCGATGCAAATTACACCTTAGTGCAAGTGTCTGTGAACGACATCATTATGATTTTTGCTTTTGCACCTATTGCGGGGTTATTGCTGGGTGTATCTGATATTCATGTGCCTTGGCTTACACTGATGATTTCGGTTGTGCTGTATGTATTGCTACCACTCATTGCCGGGGTATTAACACGAAAAGCTCTTAATAATTCAGCACAAAATGAGGCTGCTGTGCAGTCATTTTTAGAGAAAATTAAACCTTACTCAGTTATTGGTTTACTGGCCACAGTGGTCTTGCTATTTGGGTTTCAGGCGAACACGATTTTAGCCCAACCGCTTAACATTGTACTGATTGCCATTCCGCTTGTTTTGCAAACCTACGGTATTTTTGCAATCACCTATTTCATTGCGTTAAAGCTTAGGCTTAAGCACAACATTGCAGGGCCTGCATGTTTAATTGGTACTTCTAACTTTTTTGAGTTAGCGGTCGCAGTGGCTATTTCATTATTTGGTTTGCACTCGGGTGCAGCATTAGCAACCGTTGTTGGGGTGTTGGTCGAAGTACCTGTGATGCTGTCGTTGGTTGCAATCGTTAATAAAACAACACATTGGTTTAAAGAGTAATTGGGGAATCATAATGCAATCACATCCATTTGATATTTTACAGCTAGAAACTGGGGCATTTATTTTTACCCCTTGCCCTGGCACAAAAGGCGTTGGTTTATCGCAGTCTGTAGCAGATTTAAAAGCGGCAGGTGCAAAAGCCATTATTACTCTAATGTACGATGAAGAGCTTATTAAAAATGGCGCGCAGCAGCTTGCAATCGAATGTGAGCAAGCCTGTCTTAGCTGGTTTCAATTACCTATTGTTGATGATGACGCGCCAAGCGAAGCGTTTAGTCTCGCTTTCAACAAACACCTTAACGAGATTCTTGCCATCATAAAAAGCGGTGGTAGCGTGGCTGTGCACTGTAAAGGCGGCTCAGGCCGTACAGGCTTAGTTATTGGTTTATTAATGCATGAGCTTGGCTATGCTAAAAACGACATAGTTAATCAAGTGCAGGCTATTCGCCCTAAATCGTTGCATAACCAAGTACAACGTTCATTTTTCGACAATTTTCAAAAAGTAGGAGCTTAACAATGGCAATTAAAGTAGGCATTAATGGTTTTGGCCGTATGGGTCGTTTATCGCTAAGGGCAGCGTTTGCATGGGACGACGTTGAGTTTGTGCAAATTAATGACCCAGCGGGTGATGCAGCAACACTCGCTCACTTACTAAAGTATGATTCGGTACACGGTATTTGGCCTCATGAGGTTGAAAGTAACGACAACGCTGTGATCATCGATGGCCACGAAATTAACGTTACGCAAAATAAAACGATTGCAGACACTGATTGGTCTGGTTGCGATATTGTTATTGAAGCCTCTGGTGTGATGAAAAAAACCGAGTTACTGCAAGCTTATCTTGATCAAGGTGTGAAGAAAGTTGTTGTCACTGCCCCTGTAAAAGAAGACGGTGTGCTGAACGTTGTAATGGGTGTAAATGATGATTTATACGATGTACAGCAGCACGATATTGTGACTGCTGCATCATGCACTACCAACTGTTTAGCGCCTGTGGTTAAAGTTCTGCAAGAGAAAATTGGTATCAAACATGGTTCAATGACCACTATTCACGATATCACTAATACGCAAACTATCTTAGATGCGCCCCATAAAGATTTACGCCGAGCTCGCGCATGCGGCATGAGCTTAATTCCAACTACAACGGGCTCTGCAACAGCGATTACACATATTTTCCCTGAACTTAAAGGCAAATTAAACGGCCACGCGGTTCGTGTGCCGTTAGCCAATGCATCAATCACTGACTGTGTGTTTGAAGTTGAAAAGCCAACCACCGCTGAGCAAATTAACCAATGGATGCAAGAAGCCGCAGAGGGCGAGCTAAAAGGCATTTTGGGCTATGAAGAAAAGCCACTTGTTTCTATCGATTACAAAACAGATCCACGCTCAAGCATTGTTGATGCGCTATCAACCATGGTTGTCAACGAGACTCAAGTTAAGCTGTATGTTTGGTACGATAACGAATGGGGTTACGCAAACCGCACCGCTGAACTTGCCCGTAAAGTTGCGCGATCACTACAAGGTTAAAAGCAATGACGCGTTTTGCTAATCTTCCCGCAGATATAAAGCAGTACTTAATTGTCACCGGGAATTACTGGGCATTTACGCTAACAGATGGCGCATTGAGAATGTTGGTGGTACTGCATTTTCATGCGCTTGGCTACTCGCCTTTGAGTATTGCCATGCTGTTTTTGTTTTATGAGATTTTTGGTGTTGTCACTAACTTAGTGGGCGGCTATTTAGGCGCAAGGCTTGGTTTAAACAAGACCATGAACATTGGCCTTGCCATACAGGTTGCAGCCTTGTTCATGCTGGCAGTCCCTCCTGAATGGCTGAGTGTTGCCTATGTGATGCTGGCGCAAGCGCTGTCGGGCATTGCAAAAGATCTCAATAAAATGAGCGCTAAAAGCTCAATTAAAATGCTGGTTGCTAGTGGCCAAGAAGGCACCTTGTTTAAATGGGTAGCGATACTAACAGGCTCTAAAAACGCCTTAAAAGGTGTGGGCTTCTTTCTAGGTGGCTTACTACTGACATTAATGTCGTTTAAAGGCGCAATGCTAACCATGGCTGCCACTTTGCTGGTGGTGTGGTGTTTTAGTATTTATGCACTTAAAAATGATTTAGGCAAAGCTAAAAACAAACCTAAGTTTAACGAGATATTTTCAAAAAGTAGTTCAATCAATATCTTGTCAGCCGCGAGGTTGTTTTTGTTTGGTGCGCGTGATGTTTGGTTTGTAGTTGCACTTCCGGTGTTTTTATCACAAGCCTTTGGTTGGGATCATTGGACCGTGGGGGCTTTTATAGCTGTGTGGATCATTGGTTATGGGGTAGTGCAATCTTTTGCACCTAAAATCATTAAGCTTAATAAGCAAACATCACCAAGCGCAGAAACAGTTAAGTGGGCATCCTTGCTTGCTGTAGTCACCTTAGCCATTGCCCTTGCTATTGGGTTTGACTGGGCAGTAAAACCAATGCTGATAGGCGGACTGATGTTGTTCGGCGTGGTCTTCGCGATTAACTCATCTTTGCACAGCTACTTAATTGTTAGCATGGCAGATGCCGATGGCGTATCACTCGATGTCGGGTTTTATTATATGGCCAATGCCATGGGACGCTTAATTGGTACTGTGTTGTCGGGCTTAGTGTTTCAGGTGTATGGCTTAGCAGTCTGTTTGGCTATATCACTGTTATTTATTGTTATTACCGCTCTTATTTCGACTAAATTACCAAAACAAATTTAGTTAAATCTAAACACGCCTTATAAAGGTAAGCATACTTTCTTGCTTACCTTATTTTCTTAAATTATTTTGTAAAAATAATTGACCTGTCTATAGCTTTACACTTCATACTTATTGTATTCAAAAGCCTTATAGGCCTATTTCATCATGTATTTAATTTCAGAGTTAGCAGCAAAGCTTGGTTTGTCGCGCACGGCTGTGTTGTATTACGAGAAGCTTAAAATCATTCAGGGGCGCAGGCTTGCAAATGGTTATCGCTATTACAGCGAGGCAGATTTACAACGCTTGGTTTTGATCCAGCAGTTACAAAGCGCGGGGTTAACCTTAAAAGAATGTCAGAGTTGTTTAGATGTAGAGCTAGATAAAGCTATTTTGCAACAGCGCTTAGCACAACTTGAAGATGAAATTACCGCTAAGTTACAAGCCAAAGATTTATTACTGAGTTTGCTTGGCGAACGCTCTCAAAAACACTTACATGATGAGCTAAATAAGCGTGCGCCAAGTGCACATTTAAATTGGTTGCTAAAGCAAGGCTACACAGAAAAAGAGGCATTGCGGCTTCGTTGGTTATCAAAAGATATGAGTGACCATGAAAGCTACATGCACGATTTCATGACTGTGTTTAGGCCATTAGAGCGATGGGGGCCTGGTAGTGAAGAAGCCACAGTAAAAGCCATTGCTGCTGTTCCTAACAATGGCAAACAAATTTTAGAAATTGGCTGTGGTAAAGGCTCATCAACATTATTAATAGCCAAGCAAACTGATGCCAAGATCACGGCTTTAGATAATGAGTCATCGGCACTTGCTTATTTACAGGAGCGATTGCACAAAGAGCAATTGGCTGAGCGTGTGTCTTTGACTTGCGCATCGATGACTGCACTGCCTTTTAAAGCAAATTCATTCGATGTTATTTGGGCTGAAGGGTGCGTGTATGTCATGGGGATGCAAAATGCATTATCAAGCTGGAAACCGTTTCTTCGCCGTGATGGGGTAATTGTGGTCAGTGATTTAGTTTGGCTTAACAGCCAGCCTGAAATGGCGGTTAAAGAATATTGGCAAGCGAATTACCCAGATATGCAATCAATCGAAAGCCGCATAGCCTTATTTGATGAGCTTGGATATGAGCTTATAGAGCAGTTTTCGCTTGATCAGCAAGCTTGGCAAAACTATTGGCAACCACTCAAGGCGCGCCTTGCTGAGTTAGCGCCATCGATAAGTGAGTCTCAAGCTGTAAAAGACATACAAACAGAAATTGCTCTTTACGAAAATGAGACTGGGCAAAACTTTACTTATCACTATTTTATTTTAAAACTTAAGGAGTCTAAGTGAATTTTTCAATTTACGAACAGAGCCAAAAAAGCGACATTATTTCGCTATACTTGGCAACATTCAGTGCATCAGAGTCAAAACAAGAAGGCGAGGAAGTAGCCCGTTTAGTCACTGACTTTTTAGCTGAGCCATATCCATCAACTGATTTATATGTGTTTGTCGCGACAGATGAGCAACGGATCGTGGGCGCTATTGTGCTGTCGCGTTTACAGTTTGCGCACGCTAAAGAGGTGTTTTTACTCTCACCTGTTGCAGTGGCAACGGATTGTCAGGGACAAGGCATAGGACAAAAGCTGATCCAATTTGGCTGTGATAAGTTAGCTGAACAAAATGTCAGCCTAGTGATGACCTATGGCGATATCAACTTTTATGGAAAAGTCGGTTTTTCCGTTGTGAGTGAAGAAATTATTCAAGCTCCTCATAACTTATCTTACCCAAAAGGCTGGCTGGCTAAACCGGTTTTAGATGACGAAATTTTGCCAATTACTGGTAAGCCAAGTTGCCTAAAACCACTCGATAACCCTGCGCTTTGGTAAACATAATGCAAGCACCTTCACTGATAGAATTAGGCATGCGACCTTTCTTTCAACAACAGTTGAGTTTAGATGAGCTAGAAAACGGCTACTTAGGGCGTGTTGTTGAGCATCACAAAACAGAGGTCGTATTGCTTGGCGAGCAAGGCTCGGTGCGGTTTGCTTTAACACCGAGTCTTGAACAAATTTGCGTAGGTGATTGGGTGGTATTTGATGAGTCGCGTATTTTACGGGTACTAGAAAGAGCTTCAATCATTAAGCGTAAGGCTGCAGGCTCTAAACACGAGTTTCAATTAATCGCGGCGAATATTGATACCGTGTTTATTGTTACATCGCTTAATGATGACTTTAGTTTAAATCGGATAGAGCGATATTTAGCCTTGGTTAAAAATGCCCACATTGAGCCTGTGGTGGTGTTAACCAAAGCAGATACTTGCCCAGACGTTGAAAAGTACAACCAGCAAGTACAAAACCTAGATTCTCTTTTGAGTGTCATTGCTATTAATGCGTTAAAAGAAGAGGGCTGTGATTTACTTACACCTTATTGCCGAAAGGGACAAACGCTCGCATTTATGGGCTCATCTGGAGTGGGCAAGTCGACCATTGTTAATGCATTACTTGGTTCCGATGAATTAAAAACAGCAGGTATTCGTGAACAAGATAGCAAAGGCCGTCATACAACAACTTTTAGATCGATTAAAAGATTGCCTAATGGTGCGTTATTGATGGACACACCGGGCATGCGAGAATTGCAATTAAGTGACTCAAAGCAAGGTATTGAACGTGCATTTGAAGATGTTGAGCTACTCGCAAGTAGCTGTCGATTTAAAGATTGCCAACACCAAACAGAGCCGGGCTGCGCTGTTATTAAAGCAATTGAAATGGGCTCATTATCAACAAGACGCTTAGAAAATTACCGTAAGTTGTTAGCTGAAAATGAGCACAACAATGCCACCATGGCTGAAAAGCGCGCCAAGCAGCGCGCGTTTTCAAAAATGGTTAATACTGTTCAAAAGCAAAATAGGTCAATTAAAAGCTCTCTTATTGATCAATGAGAGAGTACATAACAATGCTCCTAACTTGGACAAACTTATTTTAGATACAAGCAGGGAAGCTTGAATAGATCATAAAGACGCTGCGGTGATAGCTGATATTCTGAGATAGCAACTGCTTGGTGAACAAACTTAATTCTGTTGCGAATCTCAAACCTAAAAATTTAGTTACCTTCAGGCTTGAAAAGCTCTTCGAGCATTGGCTGTGGGTTGTTTAAAAACGCCTTTGTAATTTGGTAATGCTCAGTATCCTCATAATTTATCTGTTCAATGCCTTGTGCTCCCACTTGGTAGATCCTTGCACCTGGGTACGCCATTAAAATCGGTGAGTGTGTGGCAATAATGAACTGAGAGTTTTGTTCAATTAGTTGAAACATGCGACTTAAAACAGCCAACTGCCTAGAAGGAGAAAGTGCGGCCTCAGGCTCATCTAAAATGTAAAGCCCATTGCCAATGAAGCGGTTTACCATAAGCGCTAAAAAGGATTCGCCATGTGATTGGTGATGTAGGGATGTACCACCATAGGCATCTATCAGCTTAGGTCCTCCAGAAAACCCCGAATCTAAGTCATCAATATTTGATGCAACGTTATAGAAGCTTTCAGCTCGCAAGAAAAAACCATCTTTGTATCTCTTAAACGATTTTGAGAGTAGTAAGTACTTATGAAGTTCTGAATGCGAGTGTTGAGTTTGAAAGTTAAAGTTTTTAGAACCACCTTCGGCGTTAAAACCTAAGCCGATAGCAATTGCTTCTAAAAGAGTCGATTTCCCAGAACCATTTTCACCTACAAATATTGTGACATGTTTCGAAAAGTCTATTTCAAAGAGCTGATTAACCGCAGGAATAGAGAATGGATATGTATCAAAAGAGAAAACCTGCTCTCGTTTGAGTTTTATTTTTTGTAGATACGGTAATGCGTCCATACACAATACTCCTAATAAAGACGAACTAGACCCAATAATAGGCTCTGGTAGCTTACTAAGTTTCTAACTTGCCATTATGGAAATCACGCAAAATAACGATGTGTATAATCGTTATGCGTGGTTTGAGCAAAGACAATACCCGACACTTTCAGATGAAAAGCTGAGTATCGCGAACAATTTGTTTGATCAATGGCTTTTGCAAATAAAGCTAAATGGTACATTATATCCAAAGCACTGAGTACCCAAAGAATTAATAACCCAAAGCAAGGATGGTAATGATGTTTGAACCAAACTATGCAAGTTACACTCTTGATGAGTTATTAGATTGCAAAGCAAATATAGATTCACAAGCATGGCCTGATCGCCTAAAAGACATCGGAAATGCACTCAGTGTTTATGCCAGCCAATCTGCTGAGCACGCAAAACAGTACAAACAAGCAGTTTTTAATGCGTATTGTGAAACGTTACGCCACGATCTAACCATCAGTATCGACGATAATATTCTGTGGTTTTTAAGACCGTTTTCTAAGCAAGCTGAAGATATTACCCCAAGCACTTTTATTGGCGAAGTTTGCCCACTTTGCAAAGCAAAGCTTAACGCAACCACATGGGCTGCTGGCTGGCAGTTGAGCTGCGAACATTGTGAAGTAACGGGGATTGTTGTTGAAAAGTTTGGCTATTAAAAAAGTTAGCTTATTGAAATTGCTGCGTAATTATTCGCAGCAATATATAACAATTTTATAATGTTATCAGGCTTTTTTAACAAACTTAGCGGTAACCATCATTTCACCAACGCCATCAACTTTACAGTCTAATTCGTGGTCTTTTTTATCTAACACGCGGCGGATCACGGCTTTGGTGCCAATTTTAATTACTTGTGAGCTGCCTTTAATTTTTAGATCTTTCGCAACAGTCACTTTATCGCCATCAGCTAATAAAGTGCCGTTAGCATCTTTCACATTGATTACATCATCGGTATCAACCGCATTAGGATCCCACTCATGAGCGCATTCTGGGCATACTAAATTGTTTTGATCTTCATACACGTATTCAGAGTTACATTGTGGGCAAGGAGGAAAAGACATAAATGGCACCATGGTTGATTTTAAAAGGGTATTTTAATGGCTAAGAGCAAACTATGCGAGTACAAGGCTTTTATTTTATGACTCAGGCGTTTCGAGCGTTTTGGTAATAGAGAATATTCCTCTTAGATCACCAAGCCGATAGCCTGTGGCTAAATCATTTGGGTAATGTTCGCTAAGCGCTTGCTTTACTTCTGGCGCAATTGTTTGGCCATGACAATTGAGGCAAACTGGCGCGACTTTTATCGCTTTAGCAAAGCGAAATTGACCATCTTTATTGGTTGAAAAAGTCACATTGTCGATGCTCTCTGTGTTTCTGATCATATCGAGCAGCTGGGCGATTTTTTCAGCTTCCCATTCATCGGGTTGATTATTTGGATTACGGTTTTTAGTGCTTTTACGTGCTACCGTCCAACCATCAGTTGATAAGCTATCGCTAATAGCCGGGGCTTGCATTTTGCACACGTTAATTCCTTCAACTAAACCGCCTTGTTTTATTGCAGCTCCCAATGCTGATTTAAGCGTAGTGGCAAATTCAGTTGCTCGCTCCGCTGCTTGAGTTTCTAGAGTCGCTGATTTTGTTTCGGCATAAAGACTAGGTGAAAGTAACACAGTACAAATCACAATTGTTCTGAAGGAAAACATAGTAAAACCTTATATTAGAGATGTCTAATATAGTAGTTTGTTTTTACTATACATGCCAATTTAACCTGCAAAAAATAACGATTCTTTGCACAAAGCCTGCTGGAGTGTTGTTGCTAAATTGGTTAAGGTGAAGAAAATATCTTGAGAACTAAAAAATGAAAAAACTAATTTATATCGCCGCTTTGTTATTCTCTGCCCTGACATTTGCAGGTACCGCTCCATACAGTGGAGAGATAAGTCGTGATGACTTACTTAAAGACTACTCTGCGTTTAGTGAAGAGTACGATGAATACTCACCGAGCAAAGAAGAGTTAAGCACTATAAAAGCACTGCAAGGTAAGCAGGTTTTGGTGTTCTTGGGCACTTGGTGTCATGACTCAAAACGTGAAGTGCCTCGATTTTTGAAGCTTCTCGATACTGCAAAGGTGCAGTTAGGCTCACTTAAACTAGTGGCCGTTGGCTACGACAAGCTAGACCCTGCAGGGTTAGCAAAACAGTATGACTTAATGTATACGCCAACCATTATAGTCCTTGATGGTGAAAAAGAGCTTTCCCGTATGATCGAAAAGCCAAAACAAAGCTTGGCAGTGGACCTTACGCAACCGGGTCAAACGCTATAAAATCATCAATAGATAAGGGCATTGATATTAAGTAACCTTGAATATAATCAATACCTTTATCACTCACCAACTGCCATTGCTCTGAGCTTTCGACCCCTTCTGCAGTAATCGTTAAGTCTAGTTGATGGGCTAAATCACTCATCGTTTGTAAAAATAAACCATCTCGTGGGTTATCCACGCAGTTACAAATAAAGGCACGGTCAATCTTAACGTTATCTAGCGGAAACTGCTGAATTGACGACAGTGATGAATAACCCGTTCCAAAGTCATCAAGTGATAAATTAAAACCTGCTAATTTAAGTTCATGCATTAGGTTTATGGCGTACTGGGTATTTTGAAATAGGGCGGATTCGGTGATCTCAAGATTAATTTTTTGATTAGCAGGAAATAGCTTAGCTTTTTCTTTACTGAGTCGTTTAACTAAATGCACATCAGAGAACTGCTTACGCGACAGGTTGATCGACACTTTAATACGAATATTGTTATCAACCATGCGGTGGCAATCTTCCGCAACCTTAGCAACAATCCAACGTGATAATAAATTAATGAGCTCTGATTGCTCAGCGATGGCAATAAACTCAACAGGTGACACAAAGCCTCTAACAGGGTGCTGCCAACGTACAAGCGCTTCACAGCCAATCAGTGTGCCATCTAGAGTGTTTACAATTGGCTGATACACCATACTTAGCTGTTCGTTGGCCGCAAGCGCATGGCGTAGATCACTTTCGAGGTTACTTTGTGCAATAAGCTTATCTTTTAGAGATTGGCTATAAACTGTGAACGGTTTTTGTGTGCGAGGGCATTCATTCATCGCAATGAGGGCTGTGTTGATTTGCTCAGCCGCATCGATGTTTTGTAAATGCGGATAGCCCACGCCAATGTATAAGTGGTAAAAATGAGCGCTACCAGCGGTTTCAATAATACCGCCGACCTGATGCTGTAATCTATCTAATAGGGCGGCGAGTTTTTCATCAAAAATGGCTTCTTTTAGTAATATTAAAAAACAGCCAGGTTTTATATGAGCGCAAAACGCTTGATGTAAGTCAGAAAATTCAATTAGCCGGTTAGCTAGCGTTGTCTGTAGTTCATTTAAGTAATCTTGACCGTAAATATCTTCTAATTGACGATAGCCTTTGATCTCGGCACACAATAAAGTAAGGCCGCTACTGTATTGGTCTTCAGGGCATAAACTAGCGATATATTTTTCGCTGTAATGGCGATTGGCAAGGCCGGTGACCGAGTCAAAATGTGCTTGCTGGTAAAGCTCATGTTGGCGTTGTTTTTCAGCACTGATGTCTTTAATCGTACCAACCAAGGTGTTGGTTTTAGGGTTCCATTCAGCGTGTTCATGAAACCAGTGTTTTTCTCCATTGAGTTTAATCGTGTATTCAATTTCAGTCGGGCTACTAGGCTTAGTATGAATAAAATTTAAAAACGAATTTTTATAAAAACTATCGATTTTTTTACAGACATCAGTAATTGATTGCGCTTTGCTTTGTTCTTTGAATAGCGATTTAGCTTGTGATGATAATTGCCTAATGCTTTTATCAGGCGACAGATGCCAACTGCCTACGCCACTGAGTGACTGAGCTTGTTTTAATTCAAGTGCCTGTTCAGACAGCTCTAAGGTTTGCTTTTGCACAAGTTTTTCGAGGTTTTGCTCATGCTCACGTAACCGACAAGTAATCGTAATCAAATAGCAGCTAACCGATGAAAGTAACAGAGCTATGAGTAGTAATACTAAAAATTCAACATGCGCTCGATAAGCAAACTCGTCTTTAATACCCACAACCCAATGTTGATTTTCAACATCGAGGTTGTAAGTTGACCAGTGGCTTTGCTCAAAACCGTTGTTATTTAAAAGCGGCGCGTAGCTATTCGCTGTTTTTTGCCAAACCTCATAGAGGTGAGGGTGTGAAGTAGTTTTAGGGCTCAAATTTGCTATAAATTCTGGAAAACGCAGCACCGCGATTGCAAACCCCCAAAACTCATTTTGATCAAAAATTGGTAATCGAGCGACTAAGCCTTGACCACCTTGAGCCAACTCTTTAGGTCCATCGATTTGCATTTTTTGAGTATCAATGGCTGTTTGTAATGACTTTTCAATACTTTGCATCTTGAATAAGTCGACACCAATCACACTCTCGTGACTGGTTAGCGGGTAGCTGTATTGAATAACCCCTTTTGGTGCAAGTTGAATAGTTTGGCTACCATCACTATGAGTTAATATCTCAGTGGCAAGGGTTTCGAATTCAGTTTGTGAGTATGTAAAGTCACGCATCGCGGCGCGAACAAGGTAAGGACCAAGGAGTGCGCTATCAAGTGCTTTTTCAAGGTTACTGCTGTAACTGTTAAGTGCTGCATTTTGCTCAATTTCATGCATTTCTTGTCTATCGTAAAACACTTTTAGTGCGATCGCCGAAAATAAACAGAAACTGAGAAAAAAAGAAGTAAATAACAACGAAAAATATGTAATATTACGCAATGGCGTCTCTGAATTAAGTGGGTATTTAAGTACTAAGCTTGCTTTTAAAAATACTAGTTTAGGGTTAGCTGGTTGTCTAGCAAATATCTAGAATTTTAGTTGAATTTTTAGCAAGTTAAAAAAATAATTGTACCTAAATACAATGAATTGCAAGCACAAGTAAGATTAAACACTATGTACCAAGCCGTTATAAAAGCGATAGATGCAGCGAATGCTGTCGACCCAAATCGTGTAAAACAAGATGATCAAGAGCTAGCAAAAGAGTCTTTATATGCAATGCGTATGACCGATATGCTAAACCGTTTCAACCCACAAGCCGATGAGTTGATGCATATTGCTGCGCGAGGCCAACATATTGAGCGTTGGCGCTCTCCTCGCAGTGATTTTCCTATGGGTAAGCAAGGTTATTATCAATGGCGTACGGCTTTATATGACTTTCATGCCGAGCGTGTAACAGCCCTTATGAAAACGGCGGGTTACGCACCGGAAGAATGTGAGCGCGTATACGCAGCCGTTGCTAAAAAGAACATAAAACGAAACCCTGATAGCCAATTGATTGAAGACATTGCAAGCCTTGTGTTTATTGAGCATTACATGCTTGATTTTGCAAGTAGTAAGCCTGACTACGATGAGCAAAAATGGTTGGGTATTATTCGTAAAACATGGCAAAAAATGTCAAACGAAGCACATGACTTTGTATTAGCTGGTAACATCAGCTTACCTGAGCCGCTTAAACCGTTAATTACAAAAGCGCTAAATTAATTATAAAACAAGGATGGTCTATGTTTTGCCCGCGTACTAAAACAGCCCTTGAAGCAGTGAGCATTGGCGACGTTAACGTGTATTTATCAAAATCTGGTGGCGTATTTTTTGATAACCGACAAATATTTCACTTTAGCGATCCAAGTTTAAAACCCGCGCAAGTGCTGGTGGCTCATTTACAAACCCTGCCAACAGAATGTGTTGATTTAGCAAAGCGAATTAATTGCCCGAATTGCCCTGACGTGGTGATGATGCGACGCTTTTTTACGCCACTAAAAGTGGTTGAAATAGATGAATGTCCAAATTGTGCAGCTATATGGCTTGATCATGGTGAGCTTGAAAAGATCCATGAAAATCATTTAACGCCAAAAGAACGTGAAATGCTGCGTATTGATATGGCCAATAATCATGGTTTTATTCAAGTTAAGATCCCGAAAAGGCGTTATTCTGTTCATGCTGAAAAGCCTGAGCCTAAAGCAACGTCATCATTAGAAAAACTAGCAGAACTTGCGTATTTATCGATTTTGAATGACTGATAATTTATATAAAACACCTGACGCTGAACTTACTCGCGGTTCTGTCTATCTTTCGAAACTTTAAGATTTAAAACTGTTTACAGAGTTGTGATTTATAGGCGATGGCATACACTTTAAACCTAACGAAATAAATTGATCGGTAACCTATGCTAATAACAATAATATTGGTTTCAGTGTGGGCGCTGTTAATGCTTTATGCTGCGAGCGCTGAATATAAATACTATCAATCGGTTAAAACTTTAGAGCCGGAACTGTGGCAACAGCTAGGTGCACCGCGATTTTTAAAAGTACCTATGGTGTTTGTATCTAAAAAGGGTTTAGCACTTTTAAATTCCATAGAGAACGAAACTGTGCGAGCGAATGCAAAAAAACATCGCCAAGCTGGGATTTTGTTTCTTTCCTATGTGGGGTTGGTGCTTGTTTCGGCAATCGTATTTTTTAAACTTGCCTAAAAAGAAGCCTTTACTAATTAAGATACAGGCTTTATTAGTTATTAAGCGTTAAAGCTTAACTAGCATTTTTCCTTTATTTATACCTTCGAACAGACCAAGAAATGCATCAACGGCATTTTCGATGCCATGGTATACCGTTTCTTCAGATTTAATTTTACCTTCGCTGAACCACGCACCCATTTGTTCAATAAACTCAGGGTACTGATCAAAATAATCAATCACGATAAAGCCTTGCATGGTGAGCTTTTTATCTTGCTTTAAATCGTTAAAAATTACTGGTTCTTTATTTTTATTTCGGTTCTTTTGTTTGTTTTTTTAATGATTTTTTTGATGGTCTTTATTGCTGGTGTAAGGTTATTAAAGTTTTAAATGGTTTTACAAAAGGAATTGCTGTGAATATAAGTCATAACAGGGTTGTTTTATATTTTATTCTCATATTCGCTATTTTGTTTATTTATACATCGCTAGTAGTTATGTTAAATGATATTGAACAAAAAGAGCCTGAAATAAAACAGCTAAACTCTCAGTCTTATCATGAGTCTAGTCTAATTCTAAGTTTGCTTTCGCAACTAAACTCGGCTGAGTTGAGCCCAAATAACGACCGCGCATCACCTAACCCGAACATTACTGAATTCGACAATATACCCATTGCAATTTTAAAAAATAATAAAGCTGACTTATTAAAAACGTTAGGACTATTGTTTGATACAGACAACGGCCTTGCCTTGTCGCCTGAGCTTGAGCAGCTTGCCAACATTTATGGCTACCAAATTAGTGGCAGTGCCGACAACCCCATAATTAGCGCTAAATAATTATTAAAATATAAGGTCAATAGTGTGAAAAAATTAGTGGTGTTTATGAGCGTGTTACTGGCCTGTTTTTTTACCACAGGTTGTGATTTTTTATTTGATGAAGCGCATGGTTATCGCGGGCCCATCGTTGTGACAATTAAAACAGAAGATGGCTCAGTGTCGGAGTTTCCTTTTTTAATAGAGTCTGTGTACAC